>DASXCO010000001.1 GCA_036491125.1 Acidimicrobiales bacterium
CCTGAGCCCAGCGGATCCCGAAGAAGCTCCAGCGGCGAGGACACGGCCTGCTATGTCTACGGGATCGTCCCCGCCGATGTGGAGTCGGAAGGCGACGCCCGAGGGGTTGGGGATCCTCCGGGCAAGATTGGTGTCGTGCAGTGCGGCGAGATTGCAGCCCTGGTCAGCGAGGTGCACCTCGGGCGGCCTCTCGGAACCCCCGAGGATCTCGCGGCTCACCAGACGCTGCTCGACGCCGTTATTAGCGCGGCGCCCGTCCTCCCCCTGCGCTTCGGTGCCGTCATGGCGGACGCCAAGGCGGTCAAGGAAGAGCTTCTGGCCCCTCCCCACGATGAGTTCGTCGCTGCCCTCAAGGAGCTCGATGGTCAGGCCCAGTATCTGGTCAAGGGTCGGTACATTGAAGAGGCGATCCTTGCAGAGGTGCTGTCCGAGGTTCCGGAGGCCGAGCAGCTGCGCGAGCAGCTCCGCGGCCAGCCGGACGACGCGACGCGCAACCTCCGGATACAGCTTGGCGAGATCATCAACCAGGCCGTCACGGTCAAGCGGGAGGGGGACACGGCCAAGATGGTCGACGTCCTCGGCCCGTACGCGGCGGCCAGCGCCGTGCGCGAGCCGACCCACGAGATGGATGCGGCCCAGGTGGTCCTCCTCGTCGAGCTCGAGCGCGAGGACGAGCTGGAGAACGTCGTAGAGGAACTGGCCCGTGCGTGGGATGGCCGAGTCACCGTGCGCCTGCGGGGACCGATGGCGCCATACGACTTCGTGGTGAAAGGTAACGGGTCGCAATGAGCCCGCTCTCGCTCATCCTCGGGCTACCCACGTTGCCGGTCCGTGGTGTGATCCGGCTGGGCCAGGCGATACAAGAACAGGCTGAGCGCGAGCTCCACGACCCGGCCTCGATTCGACACCAGCTCGAGGAGGCCGACACGGCCAAGGCGCAGGGACGGCTTTCCGAGGCCGATGAGGCACGGGTCGAGCAACAGGCTGTCGACCGCATGATCTCTAGGGGCAGGACCGGCGACCGGCCCATCGAGGCCCGGCATCGGGAGAAGGAAGGTGATCATGGCTAGGACGCGCCAGACGGAGAGAAGACGTCCCCCTGAGGCAGACGACGCCGAGGACGAGGCCCCCGCCTACGAAGACGAAGAGGACGCCGAGATCCAGCGCGACGCCTACCAAGACGAAGAGGACGCCTCGTACGACGACGACTACGAGGGTGACGCCGACGAGGATAGGTCCTCCGACGAGGATGGGTCTTCGCCAGGCAAGGACGGGACACGCCGATCGAAGCCGAGGATGTCGGCCGCCGGTGCGGCCCAGGCGGCGCTGCGCCATGTGGCCGAGCTGACCGCCAAGGAGCCGACCGGGATCACGGCGCTGGAGTCCTCCGGGGACGGCTGGGCGGTGGGGATCGAGGTCGTCGAGGACAAGCGCGTCCCCTCCTCCGCCGACATCCTCGCAATCTACGAGGCGCAGATCGACGACGAGGACGGGAGCCTGATGTCGTATCGCCGGGTACGGCGCTACTCGCGTGGCCAGGGCGACAGGGGGAGCTGAGATGAGTGAGCCGGTCCTGGCCAGTTCAACCGCGCAGCAGCCCTCTGGGGCAGGCCTCGACAGACCGCAGCCCACCAACCTGGCCGACGTGCTCGACCGGGTCCTCGACAAGGGCCTGGTGATCGTCGGTGACATACGGGTCAACCTGCTCGACATCGAGCTGCTGACCATCAAGCTGCGGCTGTTGATCGCATCAGTGGACACGGCCCGTCAGATGGGGATCGACTGGTGGGAGCACGACCCGTGGCTCCGCGCCGACAGCAACGAGCTGCTCGAGGAGAACCGGCGCCTGCGCCGCGAGCTCGCCGCGGGAGGGGGGGATGACGCACGACGCCATCGTGATCGAGGAGCGGATGAGGTGGAGGCCGACTCGGCAGAGGCCGAGGAGCGCGGGGTCTCGGCGGAGTAGCCATGGCTGAGAACCCGGGGACCTGGGTCTATGGCGTCACCCGGCCCTTTCGCCCGGAACGACTGGCGCTCCTGACCGGAGTGGATAGAGAGCCCCTGCGCAGCGTGGAATGCTCAGGGCTGGCCGCGGTGGTGGGCTCGGTCGACCTCGAGAACTTCGGCGAGGAAGCCCTGCGCCGCAACCTCGAGGACATCGAGTGGCTGGAGGCCTGCGCCCGCGCCCACCATCGTGTCCTCGAAGCCGTGACCCACTTCGGGCCCGTGGTGCCGATGCGTTTGGCGGTGGTATTCCACGACGACTCCGGCGTGCAGTCGATTCTTGAGAGTCGCTCCGAAGGCCTCGGTTCCGCCCTACGCCGGGTGGACGGCCGGTTCGAATGGGGGGTCAAGGCGTCCGAAGATCCGGAACACCGCGACCGATCTCCAGACCCTCCTCAGCCCACACCAGGACAAGGCGGTGGAACCGCCTACCTGCTGAGGCGCCGGGTCCAGCTTTCGGCCAGAGAGCGGGCGGGAGCTGATCTGGCCCAGGCAGCCGAGGATGTCCACACGACCCTGGCCGAAGTGGCCGTCGCTTCCCGGCGCCACCCGCCCCAGGACCGGCGGCTCAGCGGACAGGAGTCGGCCATGGTTCTCAACGGCGCCTATCTCATCGATGAGGATCGCACCGACGAGTTCGTCGCTATGGCTGCAGCTTTGGACGACCGTCACCCTGAATTGAGCCTCGAGCTCACGGGGCCCTGGCCGCCGTACTCATTTGCCATCGTCGAGGACGAAGGGCTCCAGGCATGACCGTCGAGAATCACCGTGAGAGAGATGAGCCGAGCGCGCTCCCACAGGTTGCCTTGGTCGATCTGCTCGATCGGCTCCTCGCCACCGGGGTCGTCCTGGCCGGCGACCTCACCCTGTCGATCGCCGACATCGACCTGGTTCACATCTCGTTGCGGGCGATGGTCTCGTCCACCTCCACGCTCATGTCGGCCTCCGACGACCGCCGCAGGGCTGGATGATGGATGAGGCCACGGGGCAAGAGCAGCCTCCCCCCCGGGGTCAGCGGATCGAGCTGGACCCAGAGTCGGTCGAACGCGGCCTGGTCGGCTTGGTGCTCTCCGTCGTCGAGCTGCTACGACAACTGATGGAGCGCCAAGCCCTGCGCCGAGTCGACGTCGGTGATCTCAGCGACGAGCAGATCGAGAAGCTCGGAGCCACGCTCATGGCCCTCGAGGAGCACATGACCGAGCTGCGGGGCCGCTTCGGCTTGACCGCCGACGACTTGAACATCGATCTTGGGCCCCTGGGATCACTCCTGGCCACCGACTGATCGGAGTGCTCACAGGGGTCTGGACTCTGTTGGATGCCCTGGTGAGGTGGTCAAGCGAAAAGCAACAAGGAGATTTGCTCGTGGCCAGTTCGACGAACGGATCGAACGGCTCTCCTTCGTGGGGATCGGGGTGGTGGTGATCGCCAAGCTCTCACATGAAGTTGCGGGTGTGAAGCGCCGATAGGACAGCCGCCTCGTCGGCAGGGAAGCCGAGTCGGGCGAGGCGCCGCTGGCGACCTTGATCCATCTCGGCCCGCAGGGCTTGCACGAGCCCGAATCCGCGGGCGATGGCGGTTGGAGACCATTCTCCGGCGGCGAGCACGACGAGGGCGTCTAGGACGTCGGTGTGGAGGCCGGCCGTGTTGGCGAGGGCGTCGTGGCGGCGCTCGATTGCGCCACGGAGCCGGTCCCGTAGCGCAGGGTCGATGGCGACTCGGTGCTCGAGATGCGATTGGCCGTACGCAACGTGGCGGGCCTCGTCCTGCAGCGCGAGACGAGAGACCTGACGGGTGACGGGGTCAGGGGCGTGCCGCTCGAGGAACGACAGCAGGGAGAGGAAGGTCCCCTCGCCGAGCACCGAGAGCAGGAAGGAGGCCAGCGAGAAGTCGGTCTCTTGGAGCAAGGTCTGCAGCGACGCCCGCCCACCAGCGCCTGACACGCCGAGCTGATCGACATGTAGCGCGGCCCGGCGGGTGAATACCTCGACATGGCGGGCCTCGTCGGCTACCTGGATGGCGAGGAACTGCACGACCTCGCGGTAGTGCGGGTGGATGCGACCGATGAACCGGGCCGGCACGGCCAGAGCCGCCTGCTCGTTTTCTACCAAGTACGTCATCACCTGAACGACGGCGGCTTCGACATCGCTGGCCAGCTCGAACGGTTCGTGCCAGGCGATCGCTGTCGCTGGGTCCCACTGGCTGGCCGCAGCCTGGGCGTAGAGCTTGGGAGCCAGGTCCGCCCACAGCTCGTCGCGTTCGGCCAGGTCGACTGCCAGAGGAGGGCCGCCGGCCTCGACCAGCGCGCCACGGGCGGCCAGTCCCCAGTTGGCGGGTGCTCGGGCGAGGATGCCATCGGCACCCGGCGCGCCGGCCCGCTCTGAGTGCTGCCATCGCTGGCTGCTGGCCCGGCCCTTCACGACGACGAGCTGGTCGCCAGTCTCGATGAGATGGCCGCGGGCCCGTGCCCAACCCGCCAGATGGACGGCCAGGTGCGGATCACGGCCAGCCACTTTCAGCCGGTCGCCTGGGGCCAGGCCCAAGAGGGCGTGGTCCACCAGCAGGTGGGCCCCCCGGTCAAGGCCGACGTCCTCAAGGTCGATAATCGGCAGCGGTGACGGCTCCCTTCCGGTCGTAGAAACCAGACTCGTCGATGGCCGTCTCGAGCAGCCGGTAGCCGCTCACCCTTCCGTCTCGCCATTCCTTCAGGCCCTCGAGATCGAGCAGCGGCCGCACTACTGGATCGCCATAGTCCATGCCCAGCAGCAGGCGACGGAAGCGGTCGACAAGATCCTTGGAGCCACCCGTATCCAGCACGGTCATGTTGCAGTGGTCGTAGGCGCCGGTCTGGGTCAGCACCCGCGTGGCCCCGGACACCAACGTCCCCTCCTGGGCGAACAGCAGGTGGTTGGCGTCGATCAGGCAGGCGGCGTCGACCTCGCCGGCCATGAGGGCCTTGGCCGCCTCGCGCTCACCACCCACGTGGTCGCCGTGCAGGCCAACGCCGACGTCGAATCGTCGCACGGTCGGGGACACGCCGGACGCCCGGAGGTGCGAGAGCGGCAGCAGCGTCGCCTGAGGCGAGTCGACTGCCCCGACGCCAACGCTGCGGCCCTCGAGGTCCGCCACCTCGGCGACGGGTGCATCGGACCGGACGACCACCACCGACGTCAGGTCACGGTCGGTGTCGCGCATGGCGAGCGCGGT
>DASXCO010000002.1 GCA_036491125.1 Acidimicrobiales bacterium
GATCACCGCAGCCAAGCCCGAACGCGACCACTCGCACTACCACTCGGCCGAGGAGCTGAGGCAGCATGGGCTGCAGCATCTTCGCGACGCCATCAGCCTCCTGGAGCAGAAGGCGTCCCCGCAGGAGGTCGAGGACTACCGACGCTTCGTCATCAACTTGGCCACCAAGGTGGCGCACGCGCACCGCGAGGCTGGCCAGGAGGTAGGTGCCGCCGAGCAGGCAGCTCTCGACGACATCGCAACAAGCCTCGGTGGAAGCTCGGGCACAGCCTCACCTTGAACGAGGGGGGCGGTGACGTTACGGTCCTGGTATGAGGGTGTTCGTCACCGGCGGTACGGGGCGACCGCATGACATCGTTGACGCGGTCGGTGCGAGTCAGCAACGACCGACTCCGGAGCACCACGGGGTGGGAGCCGCGCTACCCGAGCGCACGCGAGGGCTGGATCCCAACCGCCAGAATTCTCGAACGGGTACCCGCGGCGGCGGTCTGACGCGGCCATGGAGCTGACGACCCTCCAGGACCTCATGGCGCAGACCTATGGACGCCGAGACGAGGAGCGAGGTGTCAGCGCCACCATCGCCTGGCTGACGGAGGAGCTGGGCGAGCTCGCCAGGGCGGCTCGGAAGGGTAATCGGCAGGATCAGCTGCACGAAATCGGCGACGTGATGGCGTGGTTGGCATCTCTGGGCAACCAGCTGCACCTCTCCCTGGACGAGGCCGTCGAGCGCTACCGGGACGGGTGCCCGAAATGCGGGCAACGGCCCTGCGGTTGTCCTTAGGAGAGAGGAGGCCGCTGTCGGGTCCCGCCCCCAGGTTCCCCCGGAGGCTGTGGGATCCTGGACTGATGAGCACCGCCAAGCGCAGGCGTCAGCAAGCGAACCGGCAGGCCCGCCGGGAAGCCAAAAGGCCGATTCCTGCGGTCACCGACGCCGATCTGGCGGGGTTGTTGGCGGACGTGACCGTCCGCGACGACTGTGAGCACGCTGTCACCAGAGCGACAGCGGACGGCGTCGTGCTCCTCCGCTGTACCGTCGGCGCCGCCGTGCCCGGCGGTTGCCCCAGAGACTGCGCCAGCTTCGAACGGCGACGGGTTGGTGGCCTCGGACTCTGATCCGGATCAGATGTTGTCGACGCGGAGGCGGTGGAGCCGAATCGAGCGGATGCGCCACCGGCCGTCGGGCTCCTTGCGGTACTCCTCGTGGTAGTGGCCGTAGCCCTTCAGTTCGACAGTCCGGTGAGGGGTGGTGAGCTTCACGTTGTCGAACATGGCCCAGATGCCACGAGCCGTGTCGGGACCGGTGATCTCGATCTCCGGCATATGACCATGGTGGGTCGTCACTGCGTCGGCGAGGATCGAGCTGACAGCGCCGACGAACTCGTCTCGACTGCCGTAGTTGACGTCTGGAGTGTCCTCAACCCAGGCGCTCAGGTCCGAGGTGAAGACATCGGCCCACTCGGTCCAACTCTTCGTGTCCATGAGCCGGAAGTACCGGGCCTTGAGCTGCTTGATCTCTTCGATGTCAGCGAGGTCGTCAGCGTTCACTCGTCACCCTCAACCCCGGGACCCTGATCATCGACATCCGACACTACTGCCGTCGAGCAGGCCCCCTGGACCGGATGCGCGATACGGATTGCCTGGTCAGGAGTGGGTATCAACCTCACGTAGCAGGTAGCTTTGGCGGCCCCCGACCGACAAAGAGGTGGAGCCCATGCCCGAGGTGACCGTGGAGGAGCTGGTCGGCACTTCTGCCGAGGCGGCATACGGGTTGGTCAGCGACGTGACGAGAATGGGGCAGTGGAGCCCGGAGACCACGAAGTGTCGATGGCTCGACGGTGCCGTCCCGACGGTGGGCGCCCGGTTCCGTGGCGCCAACCGGAAGGAGTGGCGGCGCTGGACGACGACGTGCACGGTGGTTGCCGCCGATCCCGGCGAGCTGTTCAGCTTCGACGTCAAGGTGGGCCCACTGCTGATATCCCGCTGGACCTACGAGTTCATCTCCGAGGGCAGCGGGTGCCGCATCAGGGAGACCTGGATCGACCGACGCCCCGGATGGATGCCCGTGGTGGATCGGACCGTCATGGGAATCAGCGACCGGCCTCAGCACAACCGCGAGACAATGCAGGCCACGCTGACTCAGCTGGGTCGCTTCGTCGAGACGGGGACTGCCGGTCCCTAGATCGCCCTTCGCAAGGCCCGCAGGGCGCTGACCATCGCGTCGTCCTGGTAGTACGCCTGGGCGCCACTCGGGTTCGGAAGAAGCCAGAGCCTGGCGCTACCCAGTCGTTCCGCCTGTTCCCCCACGGTGGCGCCTGGCCGATCGAAGGCGGACCGGTACGCGGTCAGACCGAGGAAGGCAACGACGCCTGGGCGCAAGCGGCGCACCTTTCGGGCCAGGCTGCGCCCACCCCTTTGTAGCTCGTCGCTGTCGAGCTCGACGGCAGAGGCAGTGGCCCGGCTGACGAGGTTCGTCACCCCCACCCCCATATTGAGGAGCCGGCGTTCGTCGAACGGCGACAGCAGCTCTTCGGTGAACCCGGCCGCGTGGAGCACCTTCCAGAACCGGTTGCCCGGGCGGGCGAAGTGGTGGCCGACTGCGGCTGACCACAGTCCCGGGTTGATGCCGCAGAAGATGACATCGAGGCCGGGCGCCAGAACGTCAGGCACCCGCTTTCCCGCAGCCGCCAAGAGCTCGGCCCGGCTGGGCGACCGAGGGCGACTCAGGCCGTCACCACGGAGCTTGGCCGAGCGTGGGCCTGATCAGCTCGTCGGTCACCCAGCGCGCGACATCGCTCGGATACGGCGTCGGCAGGTTGAGCACCAGGTGGAGGAAGCCAGCGTCGATGAGCAGCCGAAGGTTCTCCCGGGTCCGCGCTGCATCATCGTAGGAGATGGCCAGCTGCACCGAGCGCGTGATCTCCCGGGGATCGCGCCCGATGGCGGAGCAATATTCGTCGAGGACGCCGCTACGCTCGCGTAAGTCCTCGACGCTGTTGAGAGGCGGGCCGATCGCGTTCCACACGTCACCGTGGTCCGCCACGATGCGCAGCGTGGCTCCCCCGGTGCCCGCGATCAGTATTGGGGGATGCGGTCGCTGGATGGGCTTGGGGTTACACCGCGCACCACTCAGCTGGTAGTGCCGCCCCGCGAAGTCGAATGCCTCCTCGGTCCACATGCGGCGGATGATCACGCAGGCCTCGGCGAAGCTGGCGACCGCGTCGCCCCAGTCTCCGATCGGTATGCCGTAGGCGTCGTACTCGGGAGCCACCATGGCCCCGAACCTCGGGTCCCTGCTCGGCAGGCCGCCGACGCCGATCCCGAACTCGAGCCGTCCGTTGGAGATCACGTCAACGGTCGCTGCGATCTTGGCCAGCACTGCGGGCCGCCGGATCCGATTGTTGGTCACGAGCAAGCCGAGCCGCAGCCGCTGCGTCTGGGCGGCAAGAGCGGCGAGCAGCGTCCAGCCTTCGTAGATCGGGCCTGACGGGTCCTCCACCCTGGGCAGCAGGTGGTCATAGAGCCAGGCGTGCTGAATCTCGGGAATCGCGTCCGCCTCGGACCAGACCCGTTGGATGTCGTGATAGCTGACGTTCGCGGGGGTCGTCTTGATGCCGAAGCTCGGCGTGAACGGGTCAATCACAGCCGAGGGTCGTCGTCACGAAGCGCGCTGGCAATGAGCATCGTCGCTCGATCGTAGCAATGGTCTACTCCGCGGCTCGCTTCCAGTGGGGGTCGACAAAGGAGACTGCTGGGAGGCGGCCGTTCCTGCAGTCCGAGAGAAGGCGCAGGAATGAGTACGCTGCCGAGTCACGCACTTTCTCCTGGCGGAGCTGCGCAAGGAGGCGGCGGTCGTCGGGGTCGGGGACGGGATGGCAGAGGAGCCGCAGTGAGCACGTACAACCACACCGGGCAGGTCGTCACGGACCTCGAAGCCTCGAAGCGCTTCTACCAGGAGGTCTTCGGCTTCACGTTCTGGTACGAGATCACCCCAGATGACGAGGCGACCGCCAAGCTCGGCAGCCTCGAGACCCCGTTGGGGGTCACGGCCTCGTACCTGGTCCTCGATGGATTCGTACTCGAGCTCCTCCACTACTCGGCCCGCGGTGCGATGGCGCCCTTCCGGCCGCGCACCATGAACGAGCCCGGGCTCACCCACCTGTCGATCTCGGTCGACGACGTCCGCGCCACAGCGGAAAAGGCCGCCCAGTATGGAGGACAGATCATCGAGGAGAGCGACGTCGGCAACGCCCTCTTCATCAGAGATCCCGATGGGCAGCTCCTCGAGCTCCTTCCCGCACGGTACCGGGCGATGCTGCCGCCAAAGCCCGAGGCGTGAGCAACGGGTCAAGCTCGGGCAGCTCGACCATCGCGGGACGAGCTCAGCTGGATGACCGGCGGCCAACCGAACCCGCGGCGCCTAGGGGCTCGCGGGGAACGTAGCGCTTCGTACGCGTCCAGGAGCCGGTGAGTCGTAGCGCGTGAGCAAACGTGGCCCGGTTGAGGGGCGGCGGCATCGTCTCGAAGGTCAGGCGGAAGGCCTGTGCCAAACGGTCGAGGCGCGCTTGATCGTCGTCGGTCCACGGAAGGCCAAAATGCTCGCGCACCCTGGGAGGTAAGTTGCCGATCGTGCTCAGCCTCCCCCACCGCGCCAGGATCGGCGTGGTGAGCAGCTCCAGCGGAGTGTTCGCCCTGACGGCGGGTGTGGCGTCATCGCCCATCTCGAGCAAGCGTTCGACGGCCGGGGTGAGCTCGAGCCGTTCCGCGCAGAAGCGGTCGAACGTGGTCTGAAACTCGGCGTACGACGCGGGCACAGCCCGCTGGCTCACGCCGTAACGCTCGTACCAGGCAACGGTGTCTGCATAGAGGTGCTCGTAGCCAGCCGCGTCGAGCCGATCCCTCCAGTGGTAGCGCTCGACCGAACGGAAGATCAGGTGGGAGAAGGTGGCGTGCGCCCACCAGAACGTCTCCGGGTCGAGGGCGTGATACCGCTGCCCGTTCACCGTGCCCTTGATGTCGCGATGCAGATCGCGGATCCGCCGAGCACGGGCATCGGCGTCGGGGGCGAGGATGCTCGCCCAGATCTGAGGAATCGAGCGGTAGATCCGCCCATAGGGATCCTCGAAGAACCCCGACTGCGCGGCGACGGCGGCGCCCAGCGACGGATACATGAGCTGCAGAAGGCCGATCGACGTACCCTCGATGATCGACCGCCAGTCTCCCGCGTAACGACGCAGGAGCGCCCCGTCACCGGGCCGCGAAGTCACCGGACGACGACCTCCCAGCTATTTGACAATGTTGATCGTCAGAAAGGTTGCCATCTGACGATTCGGATTGTCAAGATGTGTTCCCCATGGCAACCACGAGCTCAAAGACCCCGGTTCGCTCGTATGGCGGCGTCAGCGCCACCCAGCGGGTTGCGGCGCGCCACGAGCGGCTGCTCGAGGCCGCCCTCGAGCTGTACGGCACGAGCGGATTCCTCGCTACGGGCGTGAAGGACATCTGTCGCCAGGCCGGACTGACCGACCGCTACTTCTATGAGTCCTTCCGAGACAGTGGCGAGCTCTTCACCGCCGTGTTCGATCGGGCGACAAGAGAGCTGCTTCGACTCGTCGCCCAGAAGGTTGGTGAGGTGCCACACGATCCCGTGGCCCAGGTCCGGGCGGCGATCGAGGCATTCGTCCGGTCGCTCGCTGAGGACCCGCGCAAGGCACGGTTGATCTTCGTTGAGAGCACCTCAGCCGGTGCTGAGGTAGATCGGCACATTCGGGCAAGCCTGCGACAGTTCGCCGACCTCGTTGCCGCCACGGCGCGCCCACACCTGTCAGGGATGCCGGAACAGACCCTCCGCATGGGCGCACTCTCTCTCGTCGGCGCGATCGAGCGCGTGATGATCGAGTGGCAAGACGGACAGCTCGAGGCGACGATAGACGAGGTGATCGACCACCTTGTGCAGCTGTTCCTGATCGCGGCGGCGTCGGCTGGTGTCTCGCGAGATGAGACTCCCTTAGCCCCCGAGACATGATTGTTGGGCTTCTGTCGCCATAAGTCCGGTTCAACCCGGTTTCGGGCAAGCCCGTGAGCCACACGGCTGGTCGCGCCAAGGAGCTGGACACCGCCAGGCTCCACCGTGTCCCTAGGATTGGGGGGGCACCGCGCCGCGCGGTGATTTGAGTTTGAAGCGTGCTGTGTAACAGGAGTGAGGGGGGAATGCGCTCGCCATGATCGAGATTCGCCTACTAGGCGAGCAGCTGGTCGCAACCGGGGCGCAACCCGGGAGGCGCCGGCCATCGTCTCGTTCGGCGGGATTGTTGGCCTACCTGGTTCTCCACGCGGGAATTGGTGAGGCCAGACCGCATCTGGCCGGGAACTTCTGGCCCGACTCCACCGAATCGCAGGCGCGCACGAACCTGCGGCGTGAGCTGCACGAGCTGCGCCTGGCCCTGGGCGATTGCCCCTCGCTCGTCATCGAGCCCACGACCTTGACCTGGTGTGACACTCCTGCCTGTCGAGTTGACGTCCGCGTGTTCTACGCCGAGCGTGAGGCGGCGTTCGCGGCGAGGTCGAGGGACGATGGCGACGAGTTCCTCCGCCATGCCGATGCGGCGATCGCCGAGTATCGGGGCGAGCTCATGCCCGGGGTCTACGACGACTGGCTGCTCGACCATCGTGACCGTGTGCGTCGGGAGTGTGTAGATCTGTGCGACCTGGCCGCCGCCGGTCGGCGGGTGTCGGGAGATCACGGCCGTGCCATTGAGATCGCGCGCCGGCGCATTCACCTGGAGCCACTCGAGGAGCTCGGCTATCGCCTCCTCATGGAGATCCAGGCCGAGTCGGGGGACCGCGCCGCAGCGATGGGTACCTATCACCGCTGCGCTGCCATGCTCGAGCAAGAGCTCGGTGTGAGCCCAGACCCGGAGACGACCCGGGGCCTCGAACGGCTGCTCGAGCGGGGCGACACTCCTGTCCGGCCACCGCTTCGCTCCAGCTGGCGGCCCGAAGCGGCTGGCGCCGCCCTGGTTGGCCGCGAGAACGAGGTTGGTCAGCTCCTGCGGCGCTGGCGTCAGTCCGCTCTCGGGCAATGCGGGCTCGTCGTGGTGTCGGGAGAGCCCGGAGTCGGCAAGAGCAGACTGGTTGCGGAACTTTCCGCCGAAGCCGGCGACGAGGGAGCGGTCGTGGCGATGACGCGATGCTTCGCATCCTCGGGCCAGCTCGCGCTCGCACCCATTGCCGAATGGCTTCGGAGCAGCGACCTGCGTTCGGCGGTCGAGACCCTCGAGCCGGTGTGGCAGCTCGAGGTCGAGCGTCTTGTACCGGATACCGACGACCTTCGGAGCGGGACCGCCCGCACGAAAGACCGATCGCCCACAGACATTGGTCCAGGAACCGCCCCCGAGGCTTCCCGGGCAATGGTCGACGCCTGGCAGCGACATCGATTCTTCGAGGGGCTGGCTCGCGCTGTGCTGGCCGCCAATATTCCGACCCTCCTCGTGCTCGACGACCTGCAATGGTGTGATCAAGAGACACTGGCCTGGCTGGCTTTCCTCATGAGCTTCGCCAGTGATGCGCCCCTGCTCGTCATCGCCACCTTGCGCCCCGAAGAGCTGGACGACAACCGGGACGTCGGTGCGTCGCTATGGGGTCTGCGATCGGCGGGACTCGTCACCGACATCGCGCTCGGCCCGCTGAATGTCGATGAATCAGGCGAGCTCGCAGCCTCCGTGTTGGGCCGTCGTCTGTCAGCGGCTGAGCAGACATTCCTGCACGCGGCGGCGGGCGGTAACCCGCTCTTGGTTGTCGAGGCGGCCCGCAGCTTCTCAGACTCGACGAGCTCCGTTCATCCCATGCAGGGCGCAGACCTTCAGGGCGTCCTCGACCGTCGACTGGCCCAGCCATCACCTGCCGCCAGGGATGTCGCTGGCCTCGCTGCGGCCTTGGGGCGGGACTTCAGCCTCGATCTGCTGAGCGAGGCGAGCGACCTCGACGCCGACACCCTCGTGCAGGCCGTCGACGAGCTGTGGCGACTGCGCATCCTGCGCGAGCAGCGCAACGGCTATGACTTCACCCACGACCTGCTCCGGGACGCGGCGTACGCCTCGGTCAGTCCGCCACGTCGCTGGCTCCTGCACCGCCGCTTGGCCCAAGGACTCGAGCTCCTGCACGCTGGACGTGTCGATGACGTGGCTGCACAGCTCGCCGAGCAATACGAGCGTGGCGGGCGACCGGACCGCGCCTTGCACTACTTCGGCCGGGCGGCCCAGGCAGCGGCCGGTCTGTTCGCGTACACCGAGGCGATCCGAAGCTACCGCCGGTGCCTGGCCCTGGTGGAGCAGATGCCCGCCGGCCGTGAACGGGACAACCGCGAGCTCGACGTGCTCGGGCAGATATCTGAACCGCTCAACGCTGTTCGCGGCTACTCCTCGACCGAGCTGCAGTCGACCTTGGAAAGATCGGCTGTCCTGGCCGAGCGTCTCGGTCAGCGGCATGTCCTACAGGGGAACCTGGTGGCGCTCTTCGCCGCCCGCTTCGTCCAGGGACGCACCGCGCTGGCCCACAAGTTGGCCACTCGCGCCCTGGCACTGGCAGAGGGAGGAGCCGAGCGAGAGTTCGTCGGACAGGCACATTTCGCCTTCGCCGGGTCGGCGACCAGCCTCGGCATGGCGGCAACGGCGATCCCCCACTTCGACTTGGCCGACGAGCTGTCGCGAGGTGCGTTCTCGTTTTTACTTGGCACCCGTATCGAGGTCCATGCCCGAGCATGGGCCGCGCATGCTCACTGGCTTCTGGGTCAGGATGATCGGGCCGCAGCGGCGTGCGGCGGCGCCGTCGAGCGAGGCAGAGCGGTCGATCATCCCTACAGCCTCGCGGTCGCCCTTGCGTACGCTGCCATCACCTACCAGATGCACGGCGACAGGGCCGCTGTTCGGGCCGCCGTCGAGGAGCTACGAGGCCTGTGCGACCGCTACGAGTTCGCCTACTACAGCGAGTGGGCTCGGGTCCTCGACGGCTGGGCATGCGGTGGTGAGCAGGGCGTCGCCCGCATCCAGGAGGGGATCGGCCGCCTCCGCTCGCTGAGGGCGTACGCCCGGATGCCGTACTGGCTGTCGCTGCTTGGTGAGGTGCTCATCGGCTGCAGGCGCACAGAGGCGGCCCGGGCGGTTCTCGACGCCGCCCGGGCGGCAGCGGAGGAGAACGACGATCGCTGGTGGCTGCCGGAGGTGTTGCGCCTTCGTGCCGGTCTGGAATCAGGAGAACCGGCGGTCGCGAGGCTCCGCGCCGCAGTCGAGCTCGCCGGCAAGCAGCGCAGCCAGGCCCTCGAGGCCAGAAGTCGCGCCGACCTCATGGATCGAGTCACTCCCTGATCCTTCCGGCAGCGCTCGCGCCGCTGGTCGGAGCGCCGAACGCTGAGCGAACGCCTGCTGCGTACCGTCTGCTCGCAGCGCGGCTCACCACCCGAGCCGTCGGAGGAAGGGGTGACATGACGACTACCACCACGCCCAGCCGGGCCAACACCCCGGCACCGCCATACGACGAGCTGGCGGCCGGTCTCAGGGGACCGACGATCAGACCCGGGGAGCCGGACTACGACCGGGCCCGCGCCGTGTACAACGGCATGATCGACCGCCGTCCTGGCGCGATCGCCCGCTGTGCCGACGTTGCCGATGTCCTCGCCTGCGTGCGCTTTGCCCGCCAGCACGGGATCGAGCTCGCTGTGCGAGGCGGTGGCCACAACGCTGGTGGCCTGGGGGTCTGGGATGACGCCCTGGTCGTCGATTTGTCCGGTATGCGAAGCACCACCGTGGACCCGGCGGCTCACACCGTTCGGGTGGACGGTGGTTGCACGTGGGGAGACGTCGACCACGCAACGGTCGAGTTCGGCATGGCCACGCCGTCGGGTTTCCTCGCCTCGACCGGGGTGGGCGGGCTCACTCTCGGTGGCGGCGTCGGCTACCTGACACGTCGGTTCGGTCTCACGGTCGACAACCTGCTGTCGGCCGACGTGGTACTGGCCGACGGTAGCTTTGTCACTGCCAGCGACCGTTCCCATCCGGATCTGTTCTGGGCGTTGCGCGGCGGCGGCGGCAATTTCGGTGTGGTCACCTCCTTCCGCTTCGCCTGCCACGACATCGGTGAGCACGGCATGATCGTCGGCGGACCCGTCCTGTACGACCTGGCCGACACCACGGAGGTCATGCGGTGGTACCGGGATCTGCTGCCTTCTCTGCCGGAGGAGCTGAGTGGCTTCATCGCCACCATGACGATCCCGCCCGCCCCGCCGTTCCCCGAAGAGCTGTGGGGTCGTAAGTCGTGCGCGATCGTCTGGTGCTATACGGGACCGCACGACAAGGCAGCCGACGTGCTTGCCCCCATTCGCGAGTTTGGCTCGCCGCTGCTCGTCGGGCTGCAGGAAATGCCGTTTTCGGTACTGCAGAGCGCCTTCGACGGGCTCTACCCAGCCGGTCTGCAGTGGTACTGGCGCGCTGATTTCTTCAACGAGATCTCCGACCGCGCCATCGAAGTACACCTCAAGCACGCAGAGAACCTGCCTACGGGCCATTCGACCATGCACCTTTATCCCATCGACGGCGCCGCTGCTCGCGTCACCGACGACGCCACTCCGTTCGCCTACCGCGGCGGCGGCTGGGCCGGAGTCATCGTGGGGGTCGATCCCGACCCAGCCAATGCAGGCGAGATTACCGCGTGGGCCAAGCAGTACTGGGAGGAGCTCCACCCCACCTCGGCCGGTGGCGCCTACATCAACTTCATGATGGAAGAGGGGCAGGATCGCGTCCGCGCCTCCTACCTCGACAACTACGAACGGTTGGCGCAAGTGAAAGCCCGGTACGATCCCGAAAATGTCTTCCACATCAACCAGAACATCCTGCCGGCTCGCCGAAAAGAGGCGACTGGATCACCTCGATAGCCGTAACGTCAGGTGGTGAACGTGACCAAGCCGGTGATCTTCGTCCTCGACCGTGACGCCCGCTCGCTTGCAGTGCTCCTGGGCGACCTCAGGCGGCGCTTCGGCAACGACTTCACGGTTGGGGGCGAGACCTCGCCGGAGCCAGCGCTCGTCGTACTGAACAAGAAGGCCAGCGCCGACGAAGCCGTAGCACTGCTGCTCGTGGACGCGAGCTCATGTGACTTCCTCAAGAGTGCGCACCAACTGCATCCGCGTGCGAAACGTGTCCTTCTCGTCGACCGCGATTACTCCGCGACGAGCCCTGCAGTGCAGATGATTGCCCTCGGCCACGCCGACTACCACATCGTGCGCCCGTGGGCGGACGACGAGATGATGTACCGCGCCATGAGCGAGTACCTCGCCACCTGGACGCGGGAGCAGGAGCCGACCTTCGAGATGTTCCGGATCGTCGCCGAGGAGGGCGACGCCAGGATGCTTCAGCTTCGAGACGTCATGACACGCTTCAGCATGCCGTTTCGGTTCTATGCCGTCGATAGCGAGGCCGGGCGACGACTGCTCGACGAGGCCGCGCTCGACGGCTCCTGCCTTCCAGCGGTCATTCGTTACGACGGCCAGGTGACCATCGATCCGAGCCTGCCCGATCTCGCCCGAGCCATCGGTGTCCAGGTCAAGAACGATGTCGACAGGTGCGACCTCGCCATCGTCGGGGCGGGGCCGGCGGGCCTAGCCGCGGCCGTCTATGCCGCCTCCGAAGGGCTCGACACAGTGCTCCTCGAACAGGCAGTCTCCGGAGGGCAGGCGGGGACGAGCCCGCTCATCAGGAACTATCCCGGGTTCCCCCACGGGGTCAGCGGTGGCCTTCTCATGGAGCGGACCTGCGAACAAGCGTGGCTCATGGGGGCACACATCGTCTTCGCCCAGCAGGCCGTGGGCCTCGGGAGCGGCGGCGACTATCGCGTGGTCGGCCTACTTGACGGCACCGAAGTCTGGGCCCGAACCGTTCTGATCGGCACCGGGATCACCTGGCGGAGACTCGGGGTTGCGCCACTCGAAGCGCTGGTGGGATCCGGCGTCTTCTATGGCGCCGCCGTGAGTGAGAGCCGAGCCATGCAGGATCAGGACGTCGTCATAGTGGGTGCTGGCAACTCAGCCGGTCAGGCCGCGGTTCATCTGGCCAACTACGCACGCACTGTGACACTCCTCGCTCGAGGAGACAGCCTCGCCAAGTCCATGTCCAGCTACCTCGTGCGTACCGTCCAGTCGACGCCGAACATCATCGTCCGTCATCGCACGGAGATTGTCGACGGAGGTGGCGACGGGCGTCTCCGGCACCTCACTCTCGCAGATCGAGAGAGAGGAGCATTAGAGGAGGTCGAGACCTCAGCCCTGTTCGTCATGATCGGCGGTGAGCCCCACACCCAATGGCTGCCAGAGGAAATCGTGAGGGACGCCAAGGGCTACTTGGTGACCGGGCGCGACCTTCTGGAGCAGTTTCCCGGGTGCTGGAACCATCTCCGTGATCCGTTGCCGCTCGAGACGAGCATGCCAGGGGTCTTTGCCGCAGGTGACGTCCGACAGGGTTCGATCAAACGCGTGGCGTCGGCGGTGGGTGAGGGCGCTACAGCCGTGCGGCTCGTTCACGAGCATCTGCGATCACTCGAGCCTGTCCGGGCGCTGGGGCGGGCCTGAGAATCGGTCGGAAGTGACCGCGTGCGAGTCGGCACCAGAGACCGAGGCGGCGCTGTCACCCCGTATTGGCAAAGGGTCACCGCCAGTTCATCGCGGCGCTCGAGAGGCTGTGGCATATTGTCTAGGTCCATGGCGGATTCCGGCGTACCGGGGCGGGGGTTCGGACGTCGATGACAAAAGGGGGGACCAAGTGTCCACGGAGAGCGTCAAAGCACTGTTTGAGCGGGTCAACTCCGATGAAGACTTTCGGCGTCGGCTGGAGGAAACGCAGATGTCGGAGGACAAGTACCAGCTCATCACCCAGGCTGGTTTCGACATCAATCGACGGGACTTGGAGGTGATCAAGTCCCTCAGTGGTCTCGAAGAGCTCTCGGACGAGTACCTGGCGCAGGTGGTTGGCGGCGCGGGTGCGCAGGCGGGCCGCCCTCTTCCGGACCCCGAGGGGGGCCGTGACCTGATGAGCTGGAGCTGAGACCCTCCGCTCGCCCCGGCCGATGCTCCCGGCGGACCCAGTTGCTCCGACCACCTCCGCCGGGCCGCCGCAGCCAGGCTTAGCTGGCCGCTGCGAGAGGGAATGCACGACGCCGAGGGGTCCGTGATGCTGGACTGCAAGATCGCCGGCGGCAGCCTGGTCGACGGCACGGGCTCGCCCCGGCGGCGAGCCGACGTCGGTATCAGTGACGGCAGGATCACCGCCGTGGGCGAGGTGGACGGGCCCGCCCGGCGGACGATCGACGCCACCGGGCTGGTCGTGGCGCCGGGGTTCATCGACATCCACACCCACTACGACGCCCAGGTCTTCTGGGACCCTAGCGCCAGCCCCTCTCCATTCCACGGGGTGACGACGGTCGTCGGCGGCAACTGTGGGTTCAGCATCGCCCCGTTGGCACCCGAGCACACCGACTACGTGATGCGCATGCTTGCGAGGGTCGAGGGAATACCGATCGACGCCCTGCAGGCTGGGCTCGACTGGGACTGGGGCTCTTACGGCGAGTGGCTGGACCGGCTGGACGGCCGGCTGATGGTCAACGCCGGCTTCCTCGTCGGCCACTCGGCCGTGAGAAGGGCAGTGATGGGCGACGCTGCCGTCGGGTCAGAGGCGTCCGAGGAACAGCTGGCGGCCATGATCCGTGTCCTCCACGAGTCGCTCGCCGCCGGGGGCCTCGGGTTCTCGTCGTCCCGCGCCCCCACCCACAACGACGGTGACGGCAAGCCCGTGCCCTCCCGCTCGGCGACGACCGAGGAGCTCATCGCCCTCGCGGGGGCGGTCCGCGACCATCCGGGCACCACGCTCGAGTACATCCCGACGGTCGGGGCGTTCGAAGAAGAGCACATGGACCTCATGGCTTCGCTGTCGCTCGCGGCCAACCGTCCCCTCAACTGGAACCCGCTCGCCGTCACCTCTCAGAACCCCGACCAAGCGGCCAATCAGCTGCGGGCCTCGGACTATGCGGCCGAGCGGGGAGCCAGGGTGGTGGCTCTGGCCGTGGCCGACGCGGTCGAAGTGCGCCTCAGCTTCCTGTCCGGTTTCATCCTCGAGGCGCTGCCGGGCTGGTCGTCGACGATGAGCCTGCCTCCGGCCGAGAAGATGAGGGCGTTCACGGACCCCGACGAGCGGCGGCGTCTCAGGGACGGCGCCGCTGAGGCCGGGAGAATGCGGGCAATGGCCAACTGGAAGAGGATGCGCATCGTCGAGACCTTCGCTCCCGTCAACGAGGGCCTTGCCGGCCGGGTCGTGGAGGACATCGCATCCGAGTGGCGCCAGGACCCCTTCGACACCATCGTCGACATCGTCCTGGCCGACGAGCTGCGGACCGGTCTGCTCCTGCCGGCGACCGGCGACGACCCTGAGAGCTGGCGGCTACGGGCCGGACTGTGGCGGGACCCCAGAGTCGTCGTGGGGGCGTCCGACGCCGGAGGCCACCTCGACATGCTGGCCACGTTCATCTACACGACGTCGCTCATCGGGCCCTCCGTGCGGGACCGTCAGCTCCTCCCCCTGGAGGAGGCGGTGCACATGATCACCGACGTGCCTGCCCGCCTCTACGGCATCAGGGACCGGGGCCGGATCGCCGAAGGCTGCCACGCCGACGTCGTCGTCTTCGACGAGGACCGCGTGGCGCCCGGGCCGGTGGCCACGCGGTTCGACCTGCCTCGGGGTGCGGGCCGGCTCTACGCCGAGGCCGAGGGCATCGAGCGTGTGCTGGTGAACGGCGCCGAGATCGTGCGATCCAACACGCTGGCGGAAGACCAGCGTCCGGGCACGCTGCTGCGCTCCGGGCGCGACACCGACACGGTGGAGGTCCCCGGCGGCCGTGGGTAGCGACGAGCACTACGCGATCATCTCGGCCGACTGTCATGGCGGCGCCGAGCTGCTCGAGTACCGCGACTACCTCGAGCACCGCTACCACGAGGCCTTCGACGATTGGGCCCGTCACTACACCGTCCACGACAAGGAGCTCATGGGCGACGAGGGTGGACGGAACTGGGACAGCGCTCGGCGCCTGGCCGACCTCGAGCGCGACGGCATCGTCGCCGAGGTGGTGTTTCCCAACACGATTCCGCCCTTCTTTCAGCGAAGGCTCGCGGTGGAGATGCCGGGGGCCACCGAGGACCACCGGGAGCTGCGCTGGGCCGGGCTGCGCGCGCACAACCGTTGGCTGGCCGAGTTCTGCGCTGCGGCGAGGGGTCGCCGGGCGGGGATCGCCCAGATCATGCTGTACGACATCGACGCGGCCGTCAGGGAGGTCGAGTGGGCGGCGGAGGCCGGGCTCACCGGCGGTATCCTCCTGCCGGGCGCGCCTCCTGGTTCGGGGCTGGAGCCCTTGTACTCGCCCGTGTACGAGCCGCTGTGGCAAGCCTGCGAGGACGCGGACCTGCCCGTCAACCACCACGGCGGGAGCGCGGTACCGCCAATGGGTGGCCAGCCCGTCGACAACGTGGTCTTCCTGCTGGAGGTGGCGTGGTGGGCCCATCGCGCCCTGTGGCACCTGATCTTCGGCGGGGTGCTCGATCGCCACCCCGCTCTCCAGCTGGTTTTCACCGAGCAAGAGACATCGTGGATCCCCGAGACCCTCGGGACGCTCGACTACTTCTTCTCGCGCATGGGAGCGTCGAGCGGCTCGCAAGAGCAGGAGTGGGGCGCCGAGGTGGTCGGCAAGCTCTCACTCCGTCCGAGCGAGTACTGGGCGCGCCAGTGCCATGTCGGGTCGACCTTCATGCGGCGGGCAGAGGCGGCGCTGCGCCACGTTGTCGGCGTCGACAAGATCATGTGGGCGAGCGACTATCCGCACAAGGAGTCCAGCTTCCCGTTCAGCCGTGCCGCCCTCAGACACACGTTCGCCGGCATCGACGCCGCCGAGGTGCAGCAGATGCTGGGCGGCAACGCGGCCGAGCTCTACCGCTTCGACATGCGCCGCCTGGCCGAAGTCGCGGCTCGGGTAGGTCCGAGCCACGAGGAGATCGACCGGGTCCTGCGGGCGGACGAAATTCCGGCCGAGGCGGCGCGGTGTCCGGCGTTCGACTGACACAAGGGGGTGGTGCGGAGCCCGTAGAGCGGGATACCGGCGAGTCCGCCCTGTATATTCGTCCGCAGAGGTCCAGCGAGAGGCGGGAGGCGCAGCATTCGGGAGGCTGCGGTCGCAGGCTCGAATCCCGCCCTTCCCGAGGGGACAGGGCTTCCGGGGGGAGGATCACCGATGGCGACAGGGACCGACCAGGTCCCCACAGAGCACGAGGAGTCTGCTCGGGGATTGATCCCGGAGCGGCCGCGCCAGGCGGGAGCGGAGCGCTTCGACGACGCCATCGTCGTCACCCGCACCCGGGCGTGGATTGGCCTGGCGGCGTGCCTCGCCCTCGTCGTCGGCGTTGTCGTGTGGGCCACGACGACGTCGGTCGACACGACCATCAAGGCGCCGGGGGTCGCCCTCATCAACGGCACCCTGGCCCAGGTGAGTAGCCCCGCCGCCGGCACGGTGTCGTCGTTGGACGTCTCGGCTGGTCTCCGTGTCGGGGCGGGCCAGATCATCGGGTCGATCCAGCCCCAGGCCAACGCCAACACCGTCCCGATCTACGCTCCCGTCGCCGGCCAGATCGTGAGCGTTGTTCCCGGCATCGGAAGCTCCGTCGGCCAGGGCGACCTGGTCGCGTCGCTGGCCCAGAACGATGGGCCCCAGGTGGTCCGGATGTTCCTCTCGCCGTCCCAGGCCCAGCAGCTCCGCCCGGGTATGCGGACCCTGTTGAGCTTCCCGGGCATGGACAGCGTGACGGGCCACGTCAGCGATGTCGGGAACCTACCGATCACGCGGGAGGGACTCGTCTCGATCCTCGGTAGTCCGGCCCTGGTCGCATTGCTGGTGCCGGTCGGGTCCGCCGTTCCGGTCACCGTGCAACCGGCGGGTCGGCACTCGACCACGTTCGACGGCTTCGATATCGCCCAGGCGACCGTCATCGTCGGCACCCGCCACCCGATCGACTACGTCCTCTGAGCGGATGGCGACGAGGACCACCCGAAGTCGAGCAACGCGCCGCACCCACACGCCGATCGTGCTGCAGATGGAAGCGGCCGAGTGTGGGGCGGCGTGCCTCACGACCATTTTGAACTACTACGGCCGGGACGTCCGACTCGAGGAGGTTCGAGAGGCGTGCGCCGTGTCGCGAGACGGCGTCAACGCGCTGAGGGTCGTGGCCGCGGGCACGAGCTTCGGGCTCGAGGCGCACGGCTACCGTTGCACAGCCGACGAGGTGCGCACCCTCGATCCGCCGTTCGTGGTCTTCTGGAACCAGAACCACTTCCTCGTGGTCGAGGGGACCGGACGACGCAAGGTCCACCTCAACGACCCGGCCTCTGGTCACCGGTCGGTGTCCCCTGAGGAGTTCGACGAGGGCTACAGCGGGGTGGTGCTGCGATTCCATCCGAGCCCGGACTTCAGGCCGGATCCCCGCCACGGGCGCCGTCGCCCGGTGCTCGAGATGTTGAGGCTGCTGGCTGGCTCCCGGGGCGGCGTCGTCTACGCGGTCCTGGCCGGCGTGGCAGTGGTCGTACCGGTCACCGCCGCCGCCATACTCGCCGCCATCTTCGTGGACCAGGTGCTCGGCGCCCAGAACCACAACTGGGTCTCCGAGATCCTTTTGCTCGCTGCGACCGTCACGCTGCTGGTCCTGGCCCTCAATCTGTTCCAGCAGCGCGTGCTCCTCCGCCTCCAGACGAAACTGTCGATACGGATGTCGGCCGGATTTCTCTGGCACCTGTTGCGGCTGCCGACGCGCTTTTTCGACTCCCGGTCACCCGGCGCGCTCGTCAGCCGGGTGCAGCTCAACTCACAAGTCGCCCAGCTCCTGTCCGGGCAGGTGGCGACCGCAGCGATCAGCGCCGTCACCATGGCGCTCTTCGCCGTGGTGCTCCTCGCTCTCGACTGGATCCTGGCCCTGGTCGCCCTCGCCATCGCCTCCTTCAACGCCGTCGTTCTGGTGACCGTATCCCGCCGACGGATCGCCATGAACGAGAGCCTCCAGCAGATGTTGCTCCGGCTGAGCGGTTTCACCTTCCTGGGCGTCAGCATGATCGACGACATCAAGGCGACGGGATCGGAGAGCGAGTTCTTCGCCCGCTGGGCGGGAACCCAGGCGCAGGCGCTGAACACCCAGCAGCGGCTCGGGTTCCTCACGCAGTCGGTGTTGGTCGCCCCTCCCTTCCTCACGGCGCTCAACACGGTCGTGATCCTCGCGGTCGGTGGCCTTCTGGTGATCGACGGCCACCTCGGCCTGACCAAACTGGTCGCCTTCCAGCTGCTGGCCGCCTCGTTCTTCGCCCCCATCACCCAGCTCATCTCCGTGGCCAGCCAGTTCCAGAACGCCCGGGCCTGGACGCAGCAGATCGGCGACGTGCTGGGACAGTCCCTGGACGAGTCTGCGCCGGAGGTCAGTCCCGCCCTGGCGCGTTCGGCCGGCGCGGAGCTCGTCCCAACGTCGGGGGCTCGCCGATCTCATCCGGACACGGCCAGACAGACGTCTGTTGCCGGGGGCGACGGCCAGGCGGCTGCCCGTGTCGCCAGCCGCCTGAGGGGACGGCTCGAGCTGCGCGGCGTCGCCTTTGGCTACGTACCCAACGAGCGTCCGACCGTCGCCGACCTGGACATCACGATCGAGCCCGGCCAGCGGGTCGCCCTGGTCGGTCCTTCTGGGAGTGGGAAGTCCACCGTCGCCAACTTGATCGCCGGGCTTCTCCATCCGTGGGCGGGTGAGATCCTCTTCGACGGGATGCCGAGGGTGGCTGTGCCGCCAGAGGTGATGGCGGCGTCGCTGTCAATTGTCGATCAGTCGGTGTTGCTGTTCAGCGGAACCGTGGCCGACAACATCCGGTTCTGGGACCGCTCCATAGCGGCCGCAGATGTCGTGCGCGCCGCCGAGGACGCCTGCATCGCAGACACTATCGAGGCCAAGGCAGGCGGGTTCGGCCACCTCCTCGCCGAGGGCGGCCGCAACTTCTCCGGAGGCGAGCGTCAGCGGCTCGAGTTCGCCCGCGCCCTGGCGACCAACCCCACGGTGCTCGTCCTCGACGAAGCCACGAGCGCGCTCGACCCAGCGACAGAGGAGCTGGTGGACACCAACCTCCGCCGCCGAGGCTGCTCGTGCCTGATCATCGCGCAACGGCTCTCGACGATCCGAGACAGCGACCAGATCATCGTGCTGGAGCGAGGAAACCAGGTCCAGCGGGGCACCCATGACGAGCTGCTCGCCCTCGACGGGGTCTACAGCCAGCTGGTGTCGCATGAGTGACGAGACACGGACGGCAACCGGCCCGTTTGGCGACGATGATCAGCTGGCCGGGTGGTTGGAGATGATCGGCGAAGAGTGGACGGTTGGGGCCAATCGGCCGGTCGAGCTCGCTGACGACACAGCGTGGTACGTGGTCGAAGGAACGCTCGACCTCTTCCTCCAGCAGCTGATCGCCGGCGGCTATGGGCGGCGCCACCTGCTGATGACCGCCCATGCCGGGACCCTCGCATGGACCGGTGGGAATGTACCCGTGCCAGCAGGGTGGCGCCTACTCGCCGTGGGACACCCTGGAACGAAGCTCCTTCGCGTCAATGGCCCGCAGCTGCGCGACGTTGCCGACGAGACAATGGCCGAGAGGGTCGATCGATTCGTGGCGGGGGCGACGACGGCCATCGGCGAGGACCGGGGTGCCAGGCGCGAGCAGCGCGACCGGCGCAGCGTCGACGAGCGCCTCGATCGGGCGCGGGGCCGTTTCGAACAGGCGATACAGGCAGCCATCACGCTCTCGGCTGCCCACGAGGCAACAGAGGGCGAGCGGCTCCGCGCCAGGCCCGAGCGCGAGCAGCACCTGCTCGACCGCGCCATCTCCAATCTGGTCGAGGTGGTTGAGCGGGAGGAGAGGCTGGGCAGCGCCGATGATGACGATCAGCTGGCCCAGCTCAACCTCGCGCTGGCGCGCATCGGCCGACAGCTTGGGGTCGAGTTCCCCACGCACATCGGGCTCGAGGAGGGCGGCTCAGACCCCGTCGCCGCCAGGATGAGCGCCGCCGGTTGCCGGTCCCGAGTCGTCAGCCTGCGAACGGGATGGTGGCGGAACGCCGGCATGGTGCTGCTGGGCTTTCGCGCCAACGGGGGCCGGCCAGTCGCCCTCATCTCGCGGCAGTCACGATACCTGCTGTTCGACCCGTCCACCGGGACCACTAGTCGGGTCGATGAGCAGGTGGCGAGCACGGTCGCCCGTCAGGCGTACGCCGTGTACCGCCCGCTCCCGCCGGACGTGGCCTCGGCGGGGTCACTCTTCCGCGCCTTGCGCCCGCTCATCGGGCTCGACCTCCGGCTGCTCCTCGGTCTCGGTGCGCTGGCGGGGCTCGTCACGCTGATCACGCCGATGGTCACCTCGATCGTCTACAACTCGGTACTCCCCGACGGCAACCGCACGCTGCTGCTCGACGTGGCCGTTCTCCTCATCGCCGCCACCGTCACCTGGGGCCTCGTAACCCTTTCCAAGAACCTCACCGTGGTGCGTCTCTCTGGGCAGCTCGAGGGCTACGTCGACCCTGGTCTCATGGACCGCCTCCTCCAGCTTCCGAGCGAGTTCTTTCGCCGCTACGACAGCGGCGACCTCGCGACGCGCGCCGCTGGGTTGCAGATCATCCGGCAGCAGCTCTCGGGCTCGGTGATCACGTCCTTTGTCACCCTGTTGTTCGCGTCGTTCAACGTGGCGCTGCTCTTTGCGTACTCCGCCGTCCTGGGGGCGGTCGCCCTCGGCGTCCTCGCGCTCGTCCTCGTCATCGTGGTCGTCCTCAATGTGCGCTCCGTCCGGCACCAGCACAAGGCCTACGACCACAGCGGGGAGGTTGCTGCCGATCTCTACCAGATCCTCCAGGGCATCCACAAGATGCGAGCGGCCGGCGCCGAGTCCCGGCTGATGGCCCGATGGGCCCGCGGATTCCGCCGTCAGCAGCGTGAGACCTACGCTGCCGGCAGGGTCCAAGCCTGGATATTCGCGCTGATCACGGCCCTGCCCACCGGCCTGGCGTTCACGCTTTACGCCGTCACAGCCGGTGCCCTGGACGACAAGATCACAGGGGGCGACTTCCTGGCGGTCATGACCGCGCTCGGGCAGTTCACCGCCGCGCTCGCGGTCACGGCGCTGACGATCGGACCGCTCCTCACCGTCATTCCGCTGTGGCGGCGCCTGCTCCCAATCCTCCGGGAGCCAATCGAGGAAATGGGGACCGGAGACCCCGGGAGCCTGTCCGGGCGGGTGTCGATCCGCGACGTCTCGTTCGCCTACGGCCGGGACAGCCCGCCTGCCCTTCGCGGCCTGTCGTTCGACGTCCGGCCGGGCGAGTTCGTTGCCATCACGGGTGCGTCGGGCTCGGGAAAGTCCACGCTCCTGCGGCTGCTGCTCGGCCTCGACCACCCTGACTCCGGCACGGTTCTCTTCGACGGCAAGGACCTCGACCTGCTCGACGCCCGAGCCGTGCGCGGCCAGATCGGCGTCGTCATGCAGGACGCACGACCACTTCCAGGGGAGATCCTGTCGACAATCCTGGGTGAAGGGTCGACCGACGAGGGTCAGGCCTGGGCCGCCGCCGAAGGGGCCCGCTTGGCCGACGACATCCGTCATATGCCGATGGGCATGCACACCATCATCGGTGAGGGAGGCCTGACCTTCTCCGGCGGCCAAGTCCAGCGCATAATGGTCGCAAGAGCCCTCGCCCGCCGGCCCAAGTTGCTCCTGTTCGACGAGGCCACCAGCGCCCTCGACGATCGGGATCAAGCCATGGTCTCGGCCCACATCGAGCAGATGGAAGCCACCCGCATCGTGATCGCGCACCGCCTCAGCACCATTCGCCACGCCGACGCGATCTACGTGCTCGACCGGGGGCGCCTCGCCCAAGCGGGCACCTTCGACGAGCTGATGGCTGTCGAGGGTCCTTTTCGCCGACTTGCCGCTCGCCAACTGCTGTAGAAACAGCCGCTGGTTCAGGAGAGCCGGTCGCTGCAATCACGACCCACGAGTGACTCCGGCATCCGGACTGCTCCTCGTCCCTCAACCGAGCTGGTCATGGCCGATCAGACCACGGCCCGTGGACCTGAGGGCGGTGACAGGCAGCCCGAGGAGGTGTGAGCCCTCTGCGAAGATGAGTCCGCGCGTCAGTGCCCACTGCAGTGCGTCTTCCGTCTCGTCTCGTTGATCGCCAATCCCGAGGATTCGCTGGCGATCGAGCGGCACCTCGAGCTCTTGAAGGAGGCGGACGACGTGACGCGGGACCTCATAGGTGAGCGGCTCCGACCCGCGGGTGTCGACCACCTTGGCCTCGACGCCGCTCGCAGCACAATCGAGCTCGAGTCGCGGGGGTACGGCGGGATGGGCCCAGCGCTTGCGCCACTCGTCGATCAGATCGTTGAGCGGCCCGCGCCACTTGGCGGTGTTCTTGGCGTAGGCGGCGTCGGCGGTTGCGTCTTCGAACCAGTAGGCGAACTCGCGGAGATCCATCCCGGAGAACGGCAAGGTATGTCGATACATCTCTGCTGGCTCGAGCGAGAGGCCGAATCCCTCTGGGTCCTCGAAGTAGGCACTGAACCGCTCGAAGCGCACTGGAAAGACGGCCCCGGGAGGCGGGAGATGGAAGAGCTGGGGAATGACCGCCTGATACGCCGGATAGACCGACTCGTCCTCTCCCGGGAACCCGATGAGGATGTACCAAATCGGATCCACACCGTGTCGTCTGCAGGACTTCAGGAGCCGCACGTTGGTGAATGCGTTGCTTCCCTTTCGCATCAGCCGAAGAACGTCGGTAGAGAGCGCCTCGACTCCGGGCTGGATCGCTGTCACCTGCGCCTTGGCAAGCGTGGCGACGTCGTCGTCGGACAGGTTCGCCTTGATCTCGCAGAACAGGAAGGACGATGGCGGCGGACGCAGGAGTGGCAGCACCTCGGTGAGGTACTCCTTTGGCATGATGTTGTCCACGGACTGGAACCCTGCGCGCGTGCGGGTCGCGTACCGGTCGAACAGCGATTGGATCGTGTGGACGGCGCGACCCGGCGACATGGCCCGGAATGCCATGGACTCGCCATTCAGTCCACAGAAGGTGCACTGGCTGCGTTCGCCCCACCAACATCCCCGAGCGGTCTCGAAGAGCACCGCCGGCTTCACCGCTGATTCGCCCGGAAAGAGACGATCGACAGCGTTGAAGTAGTCGTCGTAGTCGAGCTCGGGGTACTCCTCGATCGCCTGGTCGGCTCCCCGCTCGACTGCTGGGCGCAGGCCACCGGAAGGAGGTGGTGTCGTACGAATCGTGACGGGCGTGTGTGAGCCCACGATGGTCGCGGGGTCCGGTCGTGCGGCGGACTGGCCAGAGGTCCCGTGGGCCTGATTGACACCGGGAATGTGAGGAATCCTGTTCCGGTCTCGAAGCCAGTGCTCGAGGAACAACGGAAACGAGACCATCCCCGGCCCTGAAAACGTGAAGTCGAGCGCCGATATTGAACGAGCGAGCACACCCCCGGGACTTCCCTCGCAGGTCGCTCCGCCCATCAAGGTGGTGACCTCAGGATTTCTCTCTTTTACCAACCTGGCGATCGCGATCGACGGGTTCGTCTGGGCGAACATGGCAGTGAAGCCGATGAGGTCGTAGGAGTCGAGGCGGTAGGACTCGATGAGCTCCTCGCTGATCCGAGCAACCTTGGCTTTGAGGTCGGCGATCAATTGTCGATCGGGTGGCGCGCTGTGAGGAAAGTACCGACCGAAATAGTCACCATCGTTCGGGGTCAGCTGCGGGTGCGCGATCTCGCGGAACAGCCACTCGCCGAGACTGCAGGAGAAGAAGTCGTGGCAGATCTCTTGATAGATCTCGGCACCGATGCGCTTTCCATATTCGAGATTGAAGTGGAGGAGGCTGACCTGGATCTGCGACCCGAGGCGGGCCTCGGCCACTGCCCGCAGCTGTGTCAGCCCGATCGGCGGCCGGTTGAGCGACCCAAAGGGCATGTTGACGAGCGCCAACCGGGGCGCGTCGACACGGCCCCCAGCGCGAATCGATTGCGTGACGGAGTGTGCGGACACCTCGTGCTCCCCCCGAACTCGCCTTCGCCCCAACATACATGGGCGGCTGCGGTCGTGGAAGGGGTTACAGGCCAGTCCACGCCTGGGAACGCTTCACCATCGGGAAATGACCGCGTTCGACTGGGCACCAGACCGAGGCGCCGGTGTCACCCGGTATCGGCAAAGGTTCGCCGCCACTTCTGGCGGCTCTCCAGAGGCTGTGGCATATTGGCTATGTCCATGGCGGATTCCGGCGTACCGAGGCGGAGGTTCGGACGTCGATGACAAAAGGGGGGGTCAAATGTCTACGGAAAGCGTCAGAGCACTGTTTGAGCGGGTCAACTCTGATGGAGGGTTTGGGCGTCGGCTGGAGGAAGCGCAGACGCCGGAGGACAAATACCAGCTCATCACCCAGGCTGGATTCGACATCAATCGACAGGACTTGGAGGTCATCAAGTCCCTCACTGGTCTCGAAGAGCTATCGGACGACTACCTGGCGCAGGTGGTTGGCGGTGCGGCGGGTGCGCAGGCGGGGCGCCCTCTTCCGGAGCCCGACGGGGGCCGTGACCAAATGAATTGGAGCTGAGACCCTCCCGCTCGCCGACCACCAGTCTTGGCCGGCGTGTAGGAGGCATCCCGACGTGACCACCACCGCGGACGCGTCAGTCCAGCTCACCGTCGAGCGCCTGACCGGAAGAATCGGAGCCGAGATACGAGGGGTCGACGCCGCCGCTGATCTCAGCGCCGAAACCGTGGCCCAGATCCGCCGGGCGCTCGTCCAGCACCGGGTGGGGTTCCTTCGAGACCAACGCCTCGACTACGAGGCCCAGATCCGCTTCGCCCGCCGCTTCGGTGACCTCACCCTCGGGCACCCGACTCTGGTCTCGCCGCCCGACCAGCCCCACCTCGGAGAGATCGACTCGAGTGTGGGCGTGGGCGCCAACTTCTGGCACACCGACGTAACCTTCGTGGACCAACCGCCAGCGTTCAGCATGCTGCGAGCCGTGGTCATCCCCGCGCTAGGCGGCGACACCCTCTGGGCCAACACGGTGAGCGCCTACCAGGACCTCTCGCCTGAGCTGCGGGAACTGGCGGACAGGCTGCGCATCGTCCACACCAACGCCCAGGGCTACTCGAGCATCGCGGAGAGCACCGACGATAAGACCAAGCTCTTCCACGTACTGCCACACGACGGGTCCGTGGCTGCCCACCGGCGCCAGTTCGTCTCCACCGTCTACCAGACCGAGCATCCGGCGGTCCGGATCCATCCCGAGACCGGGGAGCGCTCGCTGGTGTTGGGAGGCTTTGCCTACAACGTCGTGGGACTGAGCCCGCAGAGCTCCCGGGACGTTTTCCGGCTCCTCCAGGACTACGTGACCCGCCCGGAGAACACAGTCCGCTGGAAGTGGCGAGTCGGCGACCTGGCCATCTGGGACAACCGCGCCACCCAGCACTACGCCATCCACGACTACGGCACCGCCCACCGCCGCGGGGAGCGGGTCACCGTCGCCGGTCCAGTCCCCGTCGGTGTGGACGGCCGCACCAGCGTCGCGCTCCGGGGTGACGCCAGCACCTACTACGCCGACGGACAGCCGGCGTAGGTCGGCCGCGACATGAGCCCTCAGTCGCAATCGGTCAACATCACTGAACCAGGTCAACAGGCTTCTCTTTCGAGTTCCTTCGGGCCGGGTTCCAACGTGAAGAGCGATGGCCTACTTGGGACTAGCCGCGTCTGACGACTTCTCACCCGTAGGTTTCAACCAGCGCCCGACCAGCGGAATATTGCCCACGGCGGCGCAGAACTCGTCGGGGCCAATGGCTTGCTGTGCGGTTACGCACGACACACCCGCGAGCCCGCCGGACACAACCATGCTCGGTGTGATCGACCATGACGACCGCTGCTGGCCGCCGGCCATGAGACAACTGCCAACCTGATCGGCAACGCGGCGGTGTGCCTCCATGACCATCATGATGCGGCACGGCGACTACGGGCACGACCGGACACGATGGCGGGCGCAGTCGAGGAGCTCCTACGGTTGGAGCCACCAGTGCAGCTCACCTCGCGGATGGCCACTGTCGGCACCAAGCTAGGAGATCAGCCGATCGCTGAGGGCGACCAAGCGTTCGTCTCCATCGGTGGTGCAAATCGAGACCCGGCGATGTTCTCAGACCCCGACGCATTGGACCTGGACCGCGCGCTAGGAGTGTCTCTAGCCTTTGGACACGGCGTCCACTTCTCCGCCGGCGCGGCCCTCGCCAGAGTCGAGGGGGAGGAGGTCCTTCGACGCCTCATACAGCTGGACCCACCCATCGAGGAGCGAGCGATGACCTTCGAGAGCGGAGCCTCGGCCACCTTTCGTCGCGTTAACAAGCTCGTCCTCCACTGAACATTGGATAGGGGTTATCGCGGCTTGACCTCTTGCCGAGCGAGAAGCTCCTTGCCTTGCCCGAGCAGCCTCGGAAGCACCTGCGGGCGGTTAGCAAGCAGCAGGGCAAGATCGACAGCCTTTCCGTGGACCTCTACGCCAGGACCCACCGACCAATCGAGGTCAGTCGCGACTAGCCGGACACGCCGGGTTCGGGGAAATGTTCCTCGGCCACCAAGGATGGGCGCCGTTGTCCGGGATGTGAGCCGGGCGAGCCGGCTGTATGCGTCGAGGACCGCTCGGAGGTCATCCGGGTCCGGATCGAAGGCGGAGTTGATCGGCCGGAGGGCGTCATTTCCGTGTACGACGACCTCGCCAAGCCCTACCGCGATCGGCACGCCCGGCAGTCGAAACCGCCCGTCGGCGGCTCGGCGGAGACGGTCGCACAGATCTGGGACCGGGAGCTGTCCGAGATGGCGGGCCGCCTTGTCAAGGGTGCGGTTCGGCGTGCCAGCGCGCAGCCCGTCGCGGAGCATCGAGGACGGGGTGGATTCGGCGAGATAGACGAGATGGCCGAG
>DASXCO010000003.1 GCA_036491125.1 Acidimicrobiales bacterium
CAGCGTCGGCGACAACAGCGTGACGCAACCAATCACGATGACGCCCTCGAGCGCGGTGGAGAGTGCGTCGACGAACTCGACTGGCTCAGGTGTGATGGGCCCGATGTTCCCGGATGCCGCCCGGGAGATCGCCCATACGGCGATCACTGCAAGGTTGAAGCCGATTCCTCCCAGCAGGAGGAGACGCGAGGGGCGCAGCAGCAACCAGGCCGCGAACAGCACCTGTACCCATGCAACCAGTACGAAAAAAGTCCCATGTGTCCATGCTTGGGCAAAATGCTCGCTGCTGACCGCGAAGTGGATGCCGCCAGCACCGAGTGAGACAAGCGCAACGAGCCATCGCAGGTACCGGCTGACCCGTTCCGCATCCGCCCGCAGATCAGCGTCTGTCGTCATGCGAGCTGCTCCCTTGCTGAATGCGAAGCTGTGGCGCGATGACGCTAGCCGACCTCCCTGCTTGGCCGCGGGTACGCCCCGGCGTGTTGACGGGATCGTCCAGATGTCACCACCGGGGCGTTCGTTCAAGGACGCTGGCACCGTGCGGGTCGCCACCGCCGTGAAGCGTGCGGGCGGAGGCAAGGTCACCATCGGTGATCCAAAAACCGAGGGCTCCAGGCGCACCCTCCCCGCTCCCGTGATGGAGGCTCTACAGCGCCAGTGGGTCGCTCAGGAGGCGACCCGTATGGAGACCCGAGAGGGACTGTGGCGGGACACCGGGCTCGTGTTCACCTCCGGCTACGGCACCCTGCTCGACCCTAGTGGAGTACGCCGCCGCTTCAAGGCCCTGACCGAGCGGGCCGGTCTCGGTCGTGACTGGCATCCACATCAATTACGCCACTCGGCCGTGAGCCTCCCGTCGGCCGCCGGGGTCCCGCTGGAGCAGATCGCCGACATCATGGGCCACTCCTCCATGGCGATCACCGAGGCGGTCTATCGCAATGTCGAGCCCACCGACCACGACGAGGGCAAGCGGGCGATGGAGGCCCCGTGAGGGTCAGGAGTGACCTTGCCTCCCGGTTGCCTCCCGCAGCTCCCCCGCGGCCTGGAGGGGGCGCTGCGCACCCTTCTGAACTGGTGCTTTGGTGGAGGCGATGGGACTCGAACCCACGAAACCTCTTGACTGCCAGTCAAGCGCTCTACCAACTGAGCTACGCCCCCGAGGCATCACAACCTATCAAGCGGGGGTGCCCCCGAGGCGCCGCCCGGCCGCTGGCCGTGGCCGGATATCGGTGCTTGTCGCCCCGGTCCCCCCGGTACGATCCCAGGTATGGCAGAGGCCTATGACGTCGGCGCCGTCGAGAAGAAGTGGCAGGAGCGCTGGGCCGACGACGGCACCTACGAGGTCAATGCCGATGACCCCCGCCCCGCTGAGTATGTGCTGTGCATGTACCCCTACCCGAGCGGGCCCGCGCACCAGGGGCACATTCGCAACTACACCTTCGGCGACCTCGTCGTGCGTTACCACACGATGCTCGGGCGGGCGGTCCTGTCGCCGATCGGCTTCGACTCCTTCGGTCTGCCGGCCGAGAACGCGGCAATCCGGACGGGGGTGCACCCCCGGGTCTTCACCGAGGCCCGGATCGACGAGCTCAAGGCGAGCCTCAAGGCGCTCGGGGCCGTCTACGACTGGCGTCGGGAGCTGCGCAGTCACGACCCCGAGTACATCCGTTGGAACCAGGTCATCTTCAAGCGCTTCCTCGAGTCGGGCCTCGCCTATCGGGACCGGGCGCCGGTCAACTGGTGCCCCGGATGTCAGACCGTCCTAGCCAACGAGCAGGTGCTCCCTGACGGCACCTGTGAGCGCTCGGGGGACGTGGTCGTCAAGCGCGAGCTGGAGCAGTGGTTCTTCCGCATCACGGCGTACGCTCAAGAGCTGCTGGACGCCCTCGACGACCTCGACTGGCCGGAGCGGGTGAAGGTGATGCAGCGCAACTGGATCGGGCGATCCGAGGGCGCCGAGTTCGACCTGCCGGTCGAGGGTCGTTCGGACCTGTCGGTTCGGGTCTTCACCACACGGCCCGATACGAGCTTCGGCATGACCTATGCGGTGCTGGCGCCGGAGCATCCACTCGTCGACGAGCTGACGGTCGCGGCGCAACGGCCCGCCGTGGACGAGCTGCTGGAGAGGGTGGCCCACAGCACCGAGATCGAGCGGCAGTCGACCGAGGGTGGGCTGGAGAAGCGCGGCGTGTTCACCGGCAGCAGCGTCATCAATCCCTTCACCGGTGAGCCGGTGCCCGTCTATCTGGCTGACTACGTGCTGGCGAGCTACGGCACCGGTGCGATCATGGCCGTTCCTGGTGAGGACCAGCGCGACTGGGAGTTCGCCCAGACCTACGGCCTGCCCATCGTGCGCACCGTGGCGCCCCCCGAGGGGTGGGAGGGAGAGGCGTACACCGGCGATGGGATCACGATCAACAGCGCCTGGCTGGACGGCCTGGGTGTCGACGAGGCGATCGGGGCTGCCATCGAGTGGCTGGAGGCAGAGGGGATCGGCGCGAGGACGATCAACTTTCGCCTGCGCGACTGGTTGGTGAGCCGGCAGCGGTACTGGGGCTGCCCGATCCCGATCATCTACTGCGAGTCGTGCGGCATGGTGGCGGTTCCCGACGACCAGCTGCCCGTGCTCGCCCCGGACGACGTCGAGTTCCGTCCCACCGGGGAATCACCGCTGAGGTACAACGAGGGGTTCCGGTACGTGTCGTGCCCAACGTGTGGCGGGCGGGCCGAGCGGGAGACCGACACCCTGGACACCTTCGTCGACTCGTCGTGGTACTTCCTGCGCTTCTGCGATCCGTGGTCGGTCGACGTGCCGTTCGACCAGGCCCTGGTTCGACACTGGATGCCGGTCGACCAGTACATCGGCGGCATCACACACGCCATCCTCCACCTGCTCTACGCCCGCTTCTACACGAAGGCCCTCGCCGACCTCGGGCTCGTCCCTCCCGGGCTGCGAGAGCCCTTCGCCCGCCTGTTCAACCAGGGAATGATCCGCTTAGGCGGCAGCGCCATGTCCAAGTCCAAGGGCAACGTCGTGGCGCCGTCGCGCTACCTGGAGACGGTCGGGGCCGACTCCCTGCGCTTGTTCCATCTGTTTGCCGGTCCTGCGGTCGACGACGTCGATTGGAGCGCCCAGACCGACGAGATCATCGAGGGGTGCTCGCGGTTCGTGCACAGGGTCTGGCGTCTCGGGATCGGCGAGCTGCCCGGTCCGGAACCGGTTGACCGCGGGCCGACGGACGCGGATCTCGAGGTGCAGCGGGCCACCCACCGTCTCATCGATCGGGTGACCGACGAGTTTGGGCGTTGGTCGTACAACACGGCCGTCGCCGGGTGCATGGAGTTCACCAACACCCTGTACCAGTACGTGCAGTCCGGATCCCGCGCCGCCACGCTGGCCGACGCCGTCGACACCATGCTGCTTCTGCTGGCGCCGATGACGCCGCACGTCACCGCCGAGCTGTGGGAGCGCAGGCGCGGCGGCCACGTGCACGAGCAGCAGTGGCCGCAGGCCGACCCCGAGCTGGTCCGCCGCCAGGCCGTCACCCTCGTCGTGCAGGTCAACGGCAAGGTACGCGCTCGCATCGAGGTCGACCCCGCTATCGATCAGGCCGAGGCCGAGCGCCTCGCGCTGGCCTCTCCGAGGATCCAGGAGCAACTGGCCGGCGCTGCACCGGTCCGGGTCGTGAGCCGCCCGCCCAAGCTGGTCAACCTGGTGACCGCCTCGGGGTAGCGGAGCGGGCCACTGACGCCGGCGTCACTCGCGAGTAACGCCAGGCCGCTGCTGGGGGTCGAACCCCGGTGACCCAAGCTTGTACCTCCGGGCCCGTCCGACCTCGGACGCGCCCCTCGACGCTACCGACCCGGATCGAGCGAGCGACGGCCCGAGGCGGGACCGTGACGTTCGTCGGGTCGGGCGACCCGGAGCAGGTGAGCTGGGCTGAGCTGCACGAGGACGCTCGGGCCGTGGCGGCCAACCTCCAGCGCCGAGGCATCGGCCTCGGTGACCGGGTCGCCCTGCTGGGCCCGACCTCGAGGCCGCTCGTCACGACCATCCAGGCGGTGTGGCTGGCGGGCGCCACGGTGGTGGTCCTCCCACTACCGATGCGGCTGGGATCCGTCGAGGACTTCGTCGCCCAGACCCGGGCCCGGGTGCGCAGCGCCGACATCGGCCTGACGCTGGTCGACCGCGATCTCGCCGCTTTCCTGGATCCAAATCCGGCGGACCCGCCGCTCGTCCTCCTCGACGAGGTGACGGCCGGGCGCGGTCGGGCGGGCGCTGGCGACCTCGAGCAACCCGCCATCGACCCGGCGTCGCTCGCCATCCTCCAGTTCACCAGCGGATCCACCGCCGACCCCAAGGGCGTGATGCTGCCCCACGCCCAGATCGGCGCCAACATCGACGCCATCGGCGACGCCGCCCACCTCGATGTCGAGCGGGACGTGCTCGTCTCCTGGTTGCCCCTGTACCACGACATGGGCCTCATCGGTCTGTTGATGACCCCGATGACGACGGGCGCCGACCTGGTGCTGGGGGCGCCGCAGGACTTCATGGCCGCCCCCGCCCGCTGGATGCAGTGGATGAGCGACTTCGGGGGCACCGTCACCTGCGGCCCCAACTTCGCCTACGCCCTCGCCGCCCGGGCCCTGCGGCGCCAGAGTGGGTGGGACCTCTCGCCCTGGCGGATCGCGCTGAACGGCGCCGAGCCTGTCGACCCAAAGGCGGTGGACGACTTCTGCGCCGCGGGGGCCCCTCACGGTCTCGACCCCAAGTCGATGTTCTGCGTGTTCGGTATGGCGGAGGCGACTCTCGCCGTGACCTTCCCCGAACCGGGGTCAGGGATGACCACCGACATCGTCGACCGACGGGCGCTCGAGCACGAGGGGTCGGCCGCCCCGGTCGCCGAGGCAGACGAACGCGGGCGCCGGCTGGCTCGCCTGGGGCGGCCCCTCCCCGGGCTGGAGGTCCGCATCGTCGAGCCCACGACCGGAAGTGTCCGAGCGGAGCGGGAGGTCGGGGAGCTGGAGGTCCGGGGGACGTCAGTGACGCCCGGCTACTACCGCCACGCCGAGGCGACGGCCGAGGCGTTCCGGGACGACTGGCTACGCACCGGCGACCTGGGCTACCTGGCCGAGGGTGAGCTGGTCGTGTGTGGACGGATAAAGGACGTCATCATCATCGGTGGCCGGAACGTCTACCCGGAGGACATCGAGCGGGCGGTCGGGACCATCCCCGGCGTTCGCCAGGGGAACGTGATCGCGTTCGGCGTCGAGGGGCGGAAGGGCCGGGAGGCCCTCGTGGTGGTGGCCGAGACGAGAGACGACGACGCCCAGGCCATCCGCCAGGCGGTGGCCACGCGAGTGCGCCACGCGGTGGGCCTCAGCCTCGAAGAGGTCGTCCTCGTCAACCCGGGCAGCCTCCCGAAGACGTCCTCGGGCAAGCTGCAGCGGTCGTTGTGCCGCAGCCGCTACCTGGCCGCCGAGCTCGGCGGGGCCTGAACGGCTCACGGCCTCCCGCCGGGCCTCAGGCCCGACCGGGCTGCTTGAACCCGGCCAGGATCCGACGCCACCGGTCGGGCTCGGCCCGGTACGGGGCGTAGAAGGTGATGCGGTCGACGACATCACCGACCCGCGCCGTGATCTGGGCCGGGACGTCCTCGGGCTCGCAGACCACGGCGAAGGTGTGGAGGACCTCGTCGTCGATCAGCTCCGCCATCTTGATCCACTCACCCTGCTTGGAGAGGGTGTTGAGCTCGGTCTGCAGGTCGCCCCAGCCGTGGAGCTCCAGCACGGGACGGTAGGCGGGGGTCGATCCGTAGAAGGCGATCTGGGCGCGGACGCCGCGCGCGGCGTCCGCCATCTCCGCCTCCGTGGTACCGGTCACCACGAAGGCCGGGTACGAGAGCTGGACGTCCTCCCGTGTGCGCCCAGAGGTCGCCAACCCCCGCTCGAGCGCCGGCATCGTCGCCTCTCTCAGGTACCGCTCGGTCGTGAACCCGTGCACGAGCAGGCCGTCGGCAACCTCTCCGGCGACCGTCGTCATCAGCTCGCCCACGGCGGCGAGGAACACCCGCGGCGGCCCGTACCGGTTGGGACCGGGGTTGAAGAACGGCGTCATCAGGGTGTGGGTGTAGAAGTCGCCTTTGAACTCGAGCTTGGTGCCGTCGTTCCAACTGCTCCAGATGGCGCGCATGGCAAGGATCAGCTCGCGCATGCGAGGCGCGGGGTGCGACCACGGCATGCTGAAGCGCTTCTCGATGTGCGGCCTGATCTGGGAGCCCAGACCCAGCATGAACCGCCCCTTGGAGTAGGCCTGGAGGTCGTTGGCCAGGCTGGCGAGGTTCATAGGGTTGCGGGCGAAGGCCACGGCGATGCCGGTGCCGAGCTCCAGGTGCTCGGTGTGCTCGGCCGCCAGCAGCAGGGGCAGGAACGGGTCGTGCCCCGTCTCGGCTGACCAGGCGCCGTCGTAGCCGGCCTGCTCTGTCTCCTTCGCCGACGATCCCGCAGTCTCGAGGTCGACGCCGACCCCACCATCGACACGCATGGGCTCGAAACCTAGCGGGTCGAACGACCGGCCACCATGTCGCAGCCGCGACGCCGTCCGGGGCGGGGCCCCGTCCCCGCCCTCCTCTACCGCTCGCCCCGCAGATAGCGCTCGAGCTCAGCGGCGATCTCGTCGCCGGACGGAAGGGGACCAAGGTTCAGAGGCGTGCCCTCGGCGGCGTCGATGTTGTCCTCGAGCTGGCTGACCATGGCCTTGTGCTCACCGCTCTGGGCGATCAGCTCGTCGACACGGCTACGGGTGACATCAGCCGCGCCGTGGAGCCCCGTCGAGTCCAGGGTGAGGCCAGCCACGCTGGCCAACCCGTCGATCAGGGCGGCGCTGGCGGCGGGATAAGGCATGGCGGACACGTAGTGCGGCACTCGCGCCCACAGGCCGACGGCGGGGATCTCGGTGTCGGCGAACGCCTCCTCCATCGCCGCTTCGATCCCCGCTGGAACCTCCATGGTGCCGGGCACGACCCCGACCTGGGAAGCCAGCTCCGAGTTCGTGGCGGTGGCCGCCAGGCGGATGGGCCGGGTGTGGGGTGCGGCGGCCGGAAACGCCCCCAACCCCACGACGAGGCGGACCCCGAGCTCCTCGGCCAGCTCCACCACACCGGCGACGAAGGGCCGCCAGTGCAGATCGGGCTCGGGCCCCACCAGGAACACCATGTCGTTACCGTTCCGGTCCTCGCCTACGAGGAGCCGGATCTCGGGCCACTTGAGGCCGGCGTTCACGCCGTCGACGATCTGGAGGACTGGTCGGCGGGCGCGCTGGTCGATGAGGTCGTCGCCGTCAAACGTGGCCAGCACCTCGGTGGGAATGGACCCGAGCAGGGCGGCCGTGGCGGAGGCGGCACCGAGCCCGGCGTCGACCCAGCCCTCGAGGCTGACCACGAGCACGGGCCGATCGGGCTGCCGGGAAGATCGTCGCTCATACAGAGCCATAGGCGACCCAGAAGCTTAATTGGGGTTCTACAACCGCTCGGCTGCCGCCTTGGCCGCCTCGGCGAGCTGCAGCACCTGATCGGAAAAGGCGTCGATCCCGCTGCGGTCGCCGCCCATGGCTCCGCCGGCGTAGCGGGCGTGGACGCCCTCGACGATGCAGGCCAGCTTCCAGTAGCCGAAGGCCACGTAGAAGTCGAGCTCGGAGAGGTCTCGCCCGGATCGCTCGCCGTAGCGGGCCCGCATCTCGGCCCGGCTCGGGAAGCCGGGAATGGCCGTCGGTGCAACGCCGAGGGCGGGGTCGGTGTCGCCGGGCTCGGCCCAATAGACCATGAGCAGGCCGACGTCGGCCAGAGGGTCGCCGAGCGTGCAGATCTCCCAGTCGAGCACGGCGCGGCAGCTGCCGTCGTCGCCGAGCATGGTGTTGTCGAGGCGATAGTCGCCGTGGACGATGGCGACCCCCACCTGGTTCGGCACCCGCGCCGCGAGCAGGTCGTGCAGCTCGTCCACCAGGGGCACGGGGCGCCCGGTCCCTTCCTGGGACTGGCGGAACTGGCCGTACCAACGCTTGAGCTGCCGCTCGATGTACCCGTCCCGGCGGGCGAGATCGCCCAGGCCCACCGCATCGACGTCGACGGCGTGAAGGTCGGCGAGCACGTCGACGAGTGACTCGCCGGCGCGGCGGCGACCCGCCTCGTCGAGGACCTTCCCGGCGGTCTCCCCATCCCGGAGGATGTGCCCTGGAACGAAGCCCATCACGTAGAACGGCGCGCCGGTGACGGTCTCGTCTCCGCAGTAGCCGAAGATCGGTGGCACCGGCACTGCAGTCGGCCCCAGGGCGGACACGATGCGATGCTCCCGCCCCATGTCGTGAGCCGTCGGTAGCACGTGGCTGGTCGGCGGCCGCCGGAGCACGAAGTCGTTCCCGGACGAGTCGGTGACCCGGTAGGTCAGGTTCGAACGCCCACCGGCGATCAGCTCGAACGCGAGCGGCGGCGTCGCGCCGGCGATGCTGGCCTCGAACCAGGCAGACACCCTGGCCTCGTCGATCCCCTCCATCGGCGCCAGACGCTACTCCGCCGCGAGCGGGACGGCCGGCGGCGGATGGGGGTCCCCGCCGCCCTGTGTGCGCCAGAACAGGGGAGGGCGGGGATGGGGCCCCGCCCGGGGCGGCGAAGCCGCCAACGGCAGGGCAGGTCCTGACGACGTCCCCAGGTAGTCTCGCAGGCGATGATCGACGTGACCGACGCCAGCTTCGAACAGGACGTGTTGGAACGCTCCGACCAGGTTCCCGTGGTGGTGGATCTGTGGGCGGAGTGGTGTGGTCCGTGCCGGACCCTCGGTCCGATCCTCGAGCGCGTGGTGGGGGACACCGACGGGGCCGTCGAGCTGACCAAGGTCAACGTGGACGAGAACCCGCGGGTCGCCGCCACGTTCCGGGTCCAGTCGATACCCGCGGTGTTCGCCCTGCGGGACCACCAGGTGGTGGACAGCTTCATCGGCGCCCAGCCCGAGGGCGCGGTGCGGGAGTTCGTGAGCCGGCTGGCGCCGTCGGCGAGCGATGCCGACCTTCTCGTCCAGGCCGGAGACGAGGCGTCATTGCGACAGGCGCTGGAGCTCGAGCCCGATCATCCGGGGGCGGTCGTTGCTTTGGCGGAGCTGCTGGTCGCCCAGAGCCAGGCCGACGACGCACTGGAACTGCTCGGACGCATTCCCGAGACGGCCGAGGTGCGCAGGGTCGCAGCCATGGCCCGACTCGGGAACGGGGCGCTGAAGGGCGACAGCGACCTCGAGGGCCGGCTGGACGGGCTGCTCGAGCGGGTGAAGCAGGACGACCAGGCCCGGACGGAGTTCCTGGACCTCCTCGAGGCCATGGGGCCCGGCGATCCCCGCACCACGGAGTACCGCAAGGCCCTCACGGCCCGGCTCTTCTGAGGGGCCCGACGGCCGGGCAGCCACAGCGTCCCGCTAGCTTGCCCGCCGTGCGCCTGCGTCTGGGGGAGCGAAGCTACGACCTGGGTACGAGATGCCTGGTGATGGGCGTCCTGAACCGGACCACCGACTCCTTCTTCGACCGCGGCGCCTACTTCACCAAAGACCGTTTCCTGCGCCGGGCCGACCAGCTCGTCGAGGAGGGGGCCGACATCCTCGATATCGGAGGCGTGAAAGCCGGCCCCGGACCCGAGGTCGGTGTCGAGGAGGAGCTCGAGCGCGTCGTGCCGGCGGTGGCAGCCCTCCGTGAGCGCTTCGACGTCCCGCTGTCGGTCGACACGTGGCGGGCCATCGTCGCCGAGGCGGCCTTCGCCGCCGGCGCCGTCGTCGGGAACGACATCAGCGGCTTCGCCGACCCGGCCTACCTGGATGTGGCGGCGGCCGCCGACGCGAGCGTCGTGGCCACCCACATCCGCCTGGCCCCACGGGTGCCCGATCCCGAGCCGGCTTACGCCGATGTCGTCGGTGAGGTGTGTCAGTTCCTCTCCGAGCGGGCCCACTGGGCGGAGGCGAAAGGGATCGGACCGGAGCGCGTGGTCGTGGACGCCGGCCTGGATCTGGGCAAGACCTGGGAGCAGTCGCTCGTCCTGCTTCGGGCTTCCGACCGGTTGGCCGCGCTCGGGCACCCGCTGTTGCTGTCGGCGTCGCACAAGCCCTTCCTCGGGCGCTTGTGTGACCTGGCCGTCGAGGATCGGGGCTGGGCTTCGTTGGCGGCCGCCGCCCTCGGGGTGACCCTCGGCGCCCGGATCGTGCGGGCCCACGACGTGCGGGGCACCCGCCGAGTCTGCGCCGCCATCGCCGCGGTGCTGGAGGCGGCGTGACCTCGGGCCGCGGCGAGCAGGGGAGCGGGCCCGCCGCGACTCGCGCCCCCGCCTATGTCATAGCTGGGGAGGACCCGTCGCTGATCGGAGAAGCCGCGCGCGAGCTGCTGCGGGACCTGGTCGGCGAGGAGGATCCCGGCCTTGTGGTGGAGGAGCACGGCACCGAGGACGATCCGGACATCGGGTCGATCCTGGACGCCTGCGCCACGCCCCCGTTCCTGGCCAGCCACCGGGTGGTCGTCGTGCGCGATGCCGGTCGGCTGCGGGCCGACCAGGTGGGGTCGCTCCTCTCCTATCTCGACGACGCCCAGCCCACGGCCTCGCTCGTGCTCGTCGCGGGCGGCGGGGCCATCCCGAGCCGTCTGGTCAACGCCGTGCGCCAACGCGGTCAGGTGATCGACGCATCTGCTCCGACCGGGCGCGGCCGGTCCCCGTGGCTGGCGTCGCGCGTGCGCGACAGCGCGGTGCGACTGGACGGACCGGCGACCGCCCTCCTCGGCGAGCACCTCGGGGAGGACCTCGGCCGCCTCTCCGGTGTGCTCGACGCCCTCGCCGCTGCCTACGGGGAGGGAGCCAGCCTCGGACCCGAGGAGGTGGCGCCCTTTCTCGGCGAGGCCGGCGCGGTGGCGCCCTGGGAGCTGACCGACAGCATCGACCGAGGTGACACCGAGGGTGCCCTGGCGGCCCTCCACCGCATGAGCGGAGCCGGCCAGCGTCATCCGCTGGTGCTGATGGCGAGCCTTCATCGGCACTACGCCAACATGCTTCGCCTCGACGGGTCGACCATCACCACCGAGGCGGAGGCCGCTGCCCTGCTGGGGACCCGGACCACCTTCGTGGCCGGGAAGGCGCTCAGGGAAGCCCGGCGTCTCGGTCGCGACGGTGTCGGCCGGGCCATCACCCTGCTCGCCGCCGCCGACCAGGACCTGCGAGGCGCCAGCGCCTGCCCGGCGGATCTGGTGATGGAGATCCTGGTTGCCAGGCTCAGCCGGCTCGGCCCACGCCAGGCCCGCGGTCGGTCTCGGGGCCGGCGCTGAGGCGATCGCGCCGGGCGCTGCCCTCAGCCCTGAGCGGCCTCGTCGCGAATCTCGGCCACGCGCCGGGCCAGACGGGACTTGCGATTGGCCGCCTGGTTGGGGTGGATGATCCCCTTGGCCGCAGCCTTGTCCAGACGCTTGACGGCCTGCCGCAGAGCCTCGCCGCTGTCGTCGGCGCCGGTCTCGACGGCCCTGAGCGCCGTCTTGACCCTCGTCTTCGCCTCGGAACGGACCCCCTTGTTGCGCAGGCGGCGTCGCTCGTTCTGACGATTACGCTTGATCTGGCTCTTGATGTTGGCCATCGGTCTCGGCTCCAGTGGTCCAGCCTCCCGGGCTTGGCCCGGTGCGACTGGTCGGTCGATCGGGCCGAGGTTACCAGCAGCGAGGAATGCAACCGGGCGCCCGGGTCCGGGCGCGGTGGTCCGGACATTCCGCCCCACCCGCGCAGGCAGAGGAGAATGGACCGCCGGCGCCTGATCCCGGAGCCCCGTCGACCGTGACTCAGCACGAACCTTTCCGCAACTTCGCGATCATCAGCCACGTCGATCACGGCAAGTCCACGCTCTCTGACCGGATCCTCGAGCTGACCGGGGCCGTCGATCCGAGGTACATGCGCGAGCAGTACCTCGACTCGATGGATATCGAGCGGGAGCGGGGCATCACCATCAAGGCCCAGAACGTGCGCGTCGAGTGGCGGGGCCACGTCCTCCACCTCATCGACACCCCGGGTCACGTGGACTTCGGCTACGAGGTCAGCCGGAGCCTGGAGGCCTGCGAGGGGGTGGTGCTGCTGGTGGACGCGTCCCAGGGGATCGAGGCCCAGACCCTGGCCAACTGTTACCTGGCCCTGGAGCACGACCTGGAGATCGTCGCCGTGCTCAACAAGATCGATCTGCCGGCGGCCGAGCCGGATCGGTACGCGTCGGAGATCGAGCAGGTCCTGGGACTGCCGAGCGAGAGCATCCTGCGCATGTCGGCCAAGACGGGCGAGGGGGTGGAGGCACTGCTCGATGCCGTCGTCGATCGCATCCCGCCGCCGACCGGCGATCCCGACGCCGAGCTCCAGGCGCTGATCTTCGACTCCTACTACGACCAGTACCGCGGCGTCGTGAGCTCGATACGGGTGGTCAACGGCACCCTGGCGGCCGGAGCTCGCCTGCGCTTCATGCAGGCCGGCGTCACCCACGACGTGGAGGAGATCGGCGTGCGCACGCCGGCGCCGGTGTCGGTGGCCACACTCGGGCCTGGCGAGGTGGGCTACCTCATCGCTGGCATCAAGGACGTGGCCGAAGCCCGCTCGGGTGAGACGGTGACCGAGGTGCGGCGGCCAGCACCGGAGCCCCTGGCCGGCTACCGCGATCCAAAGCCGATGGTGTTCTGCGGGCTCTACCCCGTCGACGGCGACCGGTTCTCCGACCTGCGGGAGGCCCTGGAGCGGCTACGCCTCAACGACGCCAGCTTCACGTACGAGCCGGAGACGTCGGGCGCTCTTGGCTTCGGCTTCCGTTGCGGGTTCCTCGGGCTCCTGCACATGGAGATCGTGCGGGAGCGCCTCGAGCGGGAGTTCGGTCTCGACCTCATCGCCACGGCGCCGTCGGTCGAGTACAGGGCCCATCTCGCCAACGGAACGGTGGTCGACGTCGACAACCCGAGCACCATGCCCGTCCCCACGGCCATCGAGCGGGTGGAGGAGCCGCTTCTCGCCGTGACCATCATCACCCCGAGCGAGTACACGGGCACGGTCATGGACCTGTGCCAGTCCCGGCGGGGCGACATGGTCAAGATGGACTACCTCTCGCCCCAACGCCTCGAGCTCGTCTACCGCATTCCGCTCGCCGAGGTGGTGGTGGACTTCTTCGACCAGCTGAAGAGCCGGACGCGGGGGTACGCCAGCCTGGACTACGAGCCGGCCGGCTACGACGCCTCCAATCTCGTGAAGGTCGACCTTCTCCTCAACGGGGTGCCGGTCGATGCCTTCAGCACGGTGATGCACCGGTCCAAGGCCGACGACTACGGGCGCCGGATGACGGCCAAGCTGCGCGAGCTCATCCCTCGTCAGCTCTTCGACGTGCCGATCCAGGCGGCCATCGGCGGCCGCATCGTGGCGCGCGAAACGGTGAAGGCCAAGCGAAAGGATGTCATCGCCAAGTGCTACGGGGGCGACGTGACCCGCAAGCGCAAGCTGCTCGAGCAGCAGAAGGAAGGCAAGAAGCGGATGAAGAACATCGGGCGCGTCGAGGTGCCGCAAGAGGCGTTCATCTCGGCCCTGCGCCTGAGCGACTAGCGAACCCGGCCCCGGGAGGCGGGAAGGACACCCGGCTCCCGCGGAGGCGAAGCGACCCCCCGTCAGTACCATGGCTGGCGCCATCCGGCGAAGCTGATCGCGCACCCCCCGACCGGCTGCGTCGCCGACAGAAAGCCCCCGAAATGGGTCATCGCATCGGCACTCCCAGCACGGCGAGCAAGGGTTCGTCAGCGCAGACCCACGTTCCCGTCGTGAGCTTGGTGCGGGCCGGATTGGTCGGCGCCGGGCTGGCGGAGATCGGCCTGACGGCCCTCCGGTGGTCCAGGCATCGTCAGACCGCCGGTCGGGGCGGCGAGCTGTGGGAGCTGGCCCAGCCCGAGCTCGACCTCACGATGGTGGTGCCGTACTTCAACCCCGGCTCGCGGCTGAAGGTCACGGTGGAGAGCCTGGTCGAGGTGCTGGTGGAGTCGGGGTTGAGCTTCGAGATCATCACCGTGTCGGACGGCTCCACCGACGGGAGCGCCGACTCGCTGGCGGACATGGCCGGCGACGTCGTCCGGCGCGTCGTCCTCGCCCGGAACTGGGGCAAGGGCCAGGCCCTTCGGGCCGGGATGGCCCTCGGCCGCGGTCGCTACCTCGGCTTCATCGACGCCGACGGCGATCTCCCCGCCGAGCTGCTGCGTCCATTCGTGACGCTGATGCGGCGCCACGAGCCCGACATCCTGCTCGGCAGCAAGCGCCATCCGCAGTCGGCCGTGCACTACCCGCCCCTCCGTCGGGCCTACTCGTGGGGCTACCAGCAGCTCATCCGGCTCCTCTTCCACCTGCGCATCCGGGACACTCAGACCGGCATCAAGCTGGTCAGGCGGGACGTGCTGGCGGCCGTCCTCCCCCATATGGTCGAGAAGCGCTTCGCCTTCGATCTCGAGCTGTTCGTGGTGGCCCGTCGACTGGGCTACCGGCGGTTCATCGAGGCGCCGGTGCGCATCAACGAGCGTTTCACCAGCACCATCTCGCCCCGCGCCGTATTGCTGCTGCTGCTGGACACGCTGGCCATCTTCTACCGGCTGCGGGTGCTGCGCTTCTACGGCGGGACCATCCCCGCTCCCGAGCGGACCGTCCCTTCGGTGGGGACCGTGGGAGAACTGCCGGGGAACGCCCCGCCCGGCCCCGATGGGGTCGCCCCGGACGGGGACCCACGGCGCCAGGGCCAAGTGGGGGACGGGCCGGCAATGGCGGCGCAGCACCGGTACCGGCCTGGCACTCGGTACACTTAAGTGCTAACCGTCCCGGCATCTGGGGCGGCCAGGTCGAGGCCGGCCCGGGAGGCCGGCCCAGGGTGTCGGTGAACCGTTGGACGAACGCAAGGCTTCCATACTCCGGGCAGTGGTCTCCGAGTACATCGAGACGGCCCAGCCCGTCGGCTCGGCCCACGTGACGCGGGCGCCCGAGGTCGGCGTGTCCGCGGCCACGATCCGCAACGAGATGGTCGCCCTCGAGCACGAGGGCTACCTCACCCAGCCCCACACGAGCGCGGGGCGGATCCCGACCGACAAGGGCTACCGGTACTTCGTCGATCAGCTGAGCGGACCGGGTCCCCTCGATCCCACCCGCCAGCACCAGGTGCGGAGGTTCTTCGCCCAGGCTCACGGCGAGTTGGAGCAGATGCTCCACGACACCTCGAAGCTGCTCTCCCAGGTGACCGACTACGCCGCTGTCGTCGTGAGCCCCGGCCCCGAGGCCGCGGTGATCCGCTCGGTCCAGCTGGTGGGGCTGGCGGGGCGTGCGGCGCTGCTCGTCGTCGTGCTCTCCAACGGGGCGGTGGAGAAGCGCTCGCTCGAGGTGGACGACTCCGCCGGCCCCGAGCGACTGGCCTCTGCCACCGCGCACCTCGGCGCCCACCTGGTGGGGAAGTCGCTGGGAGAGGTGGAGCTGCCCGTCGCCACTGGTGACCAGGCGACGGATGCGGTCGTCGATGCGAGCGTGATCGCCCTCACCTCTCCCGAACACAGCGAGGAGCCCGAGCACGTCTACGTGGGCGGCGCGTCCCGGATGGCCACCGCCTTCGAGGCGGTGGAGACCGTGCGGGGGGTGCTCGGCATCCTGGAGCAGCAGTACGTCGTGGTCAGCATGCTGCGCGACGTCCTCGATCGCGGCCTGTCGGTGGCCATCGGCATCGAGCACGGCGTGGTTCCCTTGGCCGAATGTGCCGTCGTCGTGGCACCGTATGGTGGGGCAGGCGAGGACGCCGGCACCATCGGTGTGCTCGGCCCCACCCGCATGAATTACCCCCAGGCCCTGGCTGCCGTCGCCGTTGTCAGTCGACAGCTCGGGCGCCGCCTCAACGAGGGATAGCTCCGCTTGCCGACTGACTTCTACCAACTGCTCGAGATCGACCGCAACGCCACTGATGACGACATCAGGCGGTCGTACCGTCGCCTGGCCCGGGAGCTCCACCCGGACGCGAACGGCGGTGACCCGCATGCCGAAGAGCGCTTCAAGGAGGTGACGGTCGCCTACGAGACCCTGCGCGACCCCGAGCGCCGTCGCCGTTACGACATGTTCGGCCAAGACGGGGCGCGCGGGGCCGGACAGAACGATCCCAACGCCTTCTTTGGCGGGGGCCTCGGCGACATCTTCGACGCCTTCTTCGGCCAGCAGAGCCCATTCGGCGGGGGAGCTGGCGGTGGTCAAACGGGGCCGGTGCAGGGCGCCGACCTCGAGGTGGTCCTCGAGCTGACCTTCGAGGAGGCCGTGTTCGGCGCGCAGCGCGAAGTCGGCTTGAAGGCCCCCGTGACGTGCTCGACCTGCGAGGGCAGCGGCGCCAGCCCCGGCACCTCGCCGACGGTCTGCCCCGAGTGCCGCGGCGCAGGCGAGGTCCGTCGCGTGCGGCAGTCCATCCTGGGCCAGATGGTGACGTCGGCCCCTTGCTCGCGCTGCCGGGGCCTGGGACGGATCATCACCGACCCGTGCCGAGACTGCCGAGGCGAGGGGCGGCGGACCGAGCAGCGGACCTACACCGTCGACGTGCCGGCGGGGGTGGACCACGGCTCGACCCTGCGTCTCACCAGCCGGGGCGCGGCCGGGCCCCGCGGGGGGCCGGCCGGCGACCTCTATGTGCACCTGTCGGTCGGTGCGCATCAGCGCTTCCGCCGGGATGGGTACGACCTCACGAACGAGCTCCACCTGCCGATGAGCCAGGCCGCGCTCGGAGCCCACGTCGAGTTCGAGACCCTCGACGGCACCGAGGACCTGGTCATCCCGGCCGGGACGCAGACGGGCCGCGTGTTCCGCTTGCGCGGACGGGGCGTGCCCCATGTCAACAGCAGAGGTCGGGGCGACGTCGTGGTCGAGGTGGTGGTCGACACGCCGACGGCGATGACCGAGGGGCAGGAGGAGTTGCTTCGACAGCTTGCCGTCGAGCGCGGCGAAGAGGTGGCTCCCATCGAGTCCGGCGTGTTCTCGAGGATCCGCTCGGCGTTCAAGTAGCAGCGGTGTCGGTCGCCCACGTCTTCGTGGCCGACCTCGAGGTGCCAGAGCTGGACGAGCCCGATCAGCACCACCTCTCACGCGCGCTGCGCCTGCGCCCGGGAGAGGAGGTGACGGCGTCGGACGGGGCCGGCCGATGGCGCCGCTGTCGGTACGCGACGGGCCGACCCGGCGGGGGCGTCTCCAGCGCCGCCTTGGAGCCCGAGGGACCGGTGATCTCGGAAACACCGCCTCGGCCGGCTGTCGGCATCGGTTTCGTGGTCACCAAAGGTTCGCGGCCGGAATGGGTGGTGCAGAAATTGACCGAGGTGGGAGTCGATCGGATCGTCCCACTCTCGTCGTCGCGCTCCGTCGTGCGCTGGGACACCTCTCGCGCCGACCGCAACGTCGAGCGCCTCCGCCGGGTCGCACGGGAGGCGGCGATGCAGTCACGCCGCAACCGCCTGCCCGAGGTCACCGATGTCGTGTCCTTCGCCGAGGTGGCAGTCGGCGGCGCGGCGCTTGCCGAGGCGGGTGGCGCCGCTCCGTCGCTCGAGCGACCGTTCGTCCTGGTGGGCCCCGAAGGGGGCTGGGACCGCGCCGAGCTGGCCTGCGGCCTCCCTCTCGTTGGCCTGGGGCCCACGGTGCTCCGGGCGGAGACGGCGGCGGTGGCGGCCGGGGTGCTGCTGTGCGCCCTCAGGACGGGGCTGGTCTCCTGACGACGCTCAGGGCTGACCAGCGGGCGGAGGTGTCGGCAGCTCGAAGACCTGGCCCGGAAAGACGAGGTCGGGATCGTCGCCGTGGGCGAGGCGGACGCGGTTGACGGCGATGAGCTCGGTCCAGTAGTCGTCCACGTCGGCGTCGGAGGGCGCCCGACCCCAGGCGCGGGCCAGCGTCGCCTCCGCCACCGACCAGAGGTTGTCGCCCGATCGGATGACCCAGGTCGCCGGCGCCGATGTCGGTGACGGCGCTGCCGCTGGTGGCGCTGGCGGGGACGGCTCGGTTGTCGGCGGCGGCCGGGGTGCGCCGCCGATGGCAGCGGCGCCGCGATCGGGCGTCGCCTGGCGCGCCGGCAGCGACGACGCGGTGCCGGCAGGAGATGCCGCGGCGCTCGTGCTCGGGGGGCCGGAGGGCAGTCGGCGCATGATCGGCGTCAGCGTTGCTGGTCCCGTCCCCACGCCGGGTGTGGCCCAGGCTGCCGCCTGGGTCGTGGTGACCGCGGCCGCCATGGTCAGGCCGGCGGCACCCTGGACCAGCCGCCGAACCACGTGGGGGCTGATTGCATCCACCGCGGCCGACCACCGGGCCTGACCGACGATCCGGGCCACGAGACCGGCGATAGTGGTCGCCAGCAGGTATCCCGCCAACCCCAGGGCACCCAGGCGGAGCGCACAGAAGGCCAGCGTGACCCCCGGTCGTTGGTCGAGCCAACCGGCCAGGGCGCCGGGTCGGGTGACGGGCGGGGCGGCCAGTGGGCCCCGCCCGAGCGCGTGCAGCGCGGCCATGGCGAGCACGAGGAGCACCACCCAGCCGGCCAGGAGGACCGAGCGGGCAGCTCGGTTGCCAGCTCGTAGGTTATCTCTTTGTATCATCAAATGGCATCATAGAACATGAGATAGTCGAGGCACTGAACCGCATGTAGAGAGTTGAAACACATCGAGACCCCGCCGTATGCTCCCGCCACATCCAGCTGGGAGGCATCGCTGCCATGGTCACGATCGAGCGCAGGCCGGCCGGCCAGGCTGGCGACGGGGCCCGCGCCGCCGATCGAGGGGCCGCCGCCGATGGCGCTCGTCCGCTCCGCCGTCGCCGGCCGTTGCCCGGGGGAAGAGCGGTCGTCGGCGGATTCCTGGTCATCGCCGCGGCGGTGGGGATCTTCGCCGCCTACACGGGCGCCACGAAGCAGGACGGCGTCTCCTATGTCGTGGCCCGGCACACCCTCACAGTGGGCCAGCGCATCACGTCGGCCGACCTGGCCACGGCGGCGATGGTCCTGCCATTGACGATCGGCAGTCAGCTCGCCTTTCGAGATCCCGGTCGCCTCGTGGGAGCCCTGGTGGTGGGACCCGTTCACTCGGGCGAGCTGATCGAGGCCAGCTCGGTCGTGGCTGGCGTCGACGCCACTGGCGACCGTCAGCTCTCCTTCCCGATCGCCGCAGATCGCGCTGTCGACGGGACGCTCCAGGCGGGCGACCTGGTCGACGTCCTCGCAACCTATGGCAGCGGCGCGGACGCCACCACGGTCGCCGTGGTCCATCAGGCCACTGTCGTCGCCCGCAGCGACGCTGCCTCAACTCTCGATCCTGCGGGCGGCGCCAGCGAGACCATCACGCTCGGGTTGTCCCGGTCGATCGACAGCCTGGCCGTCGCCCATGCGGTGAACGCCGGCCAGGTGATGCTCGTCCGCTCGACCGGCGCAGGCAGCGCCACCGACAGCGGGACGTACCGCAATCCATCGAGTACTGCGGGCAGCTGACAGACGCACCCCACAGGGCCAGACCCGAGCCGCACAGGAGCGACGTGGACGGCGTGCGGGACCGAGAACGGGTCCGTATGACTCCGTTGGCGCGATTGCTCCGGCCAGTATCTATCCGGCCGGCGGAAGGAAGAGGCACGTCGCTCGCAGCTCGATACTGGCGCGGGCCGGTTTCCCCACCGCGACCTGTGGGTCGCGAAAGGCCGAGTGGGGGGTGAAGTAGGTCGTGCCGTCGCGAACCAGATCAGTATCGTAGGTTCGGAACGCGATCACCTCGTCGGCCGCCAGCTCTGGGAAGGCGTACCACGCGTGGCGGGAAGGGTCGTCGGGCGCGACCACGCCTAGCGCATCAAAGTTCGACCCGCTCCCGGCGTAGTCGTTCACATTGAAGGCGCGGCTCTCCGCTGGTGAGATCGTGCGGGCATCACAGAACGCGAGCGGATAGTCCATCTTGGCCGGGCCAAGATTCCGCCAGAACTGGAGGATGACGATGCGATCTGCACTCGAGACCGTCGTCTCGGTACATCCATGGCGCGCCAGGGTCGCCGATACGTCGTTCGAGGACCGGTAGGACTGCCGGATGTTCTCGGCATGGCCAGCGGCGAAGTCCGAGTGCACGAAGGTGATAGGTGAGAGCTGGTGATGGCGCTTCGCGTCGTCCGGACTGCGCTTGATGTGACCAGATACAAGTGCGACGTTGGCATTGGTCATGTTGCGCGCCAAGTCCTCGATCTCCCCATAGTGCACTGATGCGATCTCGACATCATCCGTCCACTCGCTGACCGCCGAGGAATGGTGTACGAGCTCGAACCCACACGCCTGCCAGCCCGGCAGGTCGGCCACTCGCCCGTCGAGGATCTCCACCTCAGTCTGGCTCTCACCGGACCTCGGCGGTCCGCTCCCCGGTACGTAGTTGAGGGTCGTGCGACAGAACGTTCTCATGCCTGAAGCCTCATCTGTGGGTCCCCCCCTCGATCGAGGCAGGGTGCTCATGCCGCCCGGATCCTAACGGTCTGTGGCTAGCCAGGCTGGTGCGGACCTGCTTGTGCATACCGTCGTGCGGCGCAAACGAGCTGACCGGAGAGCCCGCCGCCGCTGGGCTATCACCTTTGACCGGGCGTCGCTGAGCGGGCGCTCCGGCGGTCAGACGGCCGTGCGGCCGCCGTCGGCGGCGAGGACGGCGCCGGTCACGTAGCTGGCCTTCGGCGAAGCGAGGAACGCCACCATAGGGGCGATCTCATCGGGCTGGGCGGCGCGGGCCAGCGGGGTGGTGGCCCCGAGGGCCTCGATGCGATCCGGGGTGGCACCGCCGGTGAAGACGGGTCCGGGGGCGATGGCATTGACCCGGACCCCAGCGGGACTGAACTCGGCCGCCCACGAACGGGTCATCGACGCCAATGTCGCCTTGGTGGCGCCGTAGGCGGCGGCACCAGCGAGGCCGATCTGGCCGGCCATGCTCCCGACGTTGACGATGCTGCCACCTCCTCGGGCCGCCATCTTCGGAGCCAGGCCGGCGACGAGGAAGTACGGTGCTCGCACGTTGGCGCCGAAGAGTCGGTCAAATGTCGCGACGTCGAGCTGTGCCGTCGGCCCGTACCAGGAGAAGCCGGCGTTGTTGATCAGCACATCGACAGCGCCGAGTTGCCGAACCAGATCATCCAGCTCGGCGGGACGGCTGAGATCCGCGGCGACGAAGCGGGCCTTGCCACCATCGGCGGAAATGGCGTCGACCACCTCCCCGCCACGGTCGGCGTTGCGCCCGTGCACCACGACCTCAGCCCCGTGCTGGGCCAATTCTTCGGCTACCGCTCGGCCGATGCCCGAGGTGGCACCAGTGACGAGAGCGAGCAGGCCTTCGAGGTCTCGCTGATCGACTGCTGGAAGCTTGCCGTACGACGAGCTGTGCCGCTGCCAAGTCATCTCGGGCGCCGACGGTGTGCTGTTGGGCCGTGGGCCCGCGGGCGACGGGAAAGGAGTGGCCCTCAGGACAGATCCTGACGAGCCCGCGTCGGACCGCATGGAGAGAGTTGAAAGACAACGGCAGCCCGCCGTATGCTCCCAGTGCGCCGGAGCTCGAACGAGATCGGTGAACCACCACGTGTCTGGGGAGGAGTCTGGTGCAATCGTGAGGGTCGGCAAACGAGCGGCGAGGGTCACGCTTGCTGTTGTCGACCTGACGCTGCCGGCGGGCGGCTGATGGCCGACGACCGGTACGTCATCCTCGGACTCGCTCATCCCCGGGCGTTGTGGTTCCGCACGGTCGCCCAGTGGGCGCATGCCTCCTCGATTCCCGTAGAACTGGTCAAGTGTCTGT
>DASXCO010000004.1 GCA_036491125.1 Acidimicrobiales bacterium
ACGGGTTCGAATCCCGTTGGGGGTGCGCGGATTCGTCGGGGTTCGGCCCCGCGATCAGCCAGGGACCTGTGGTGCAGTTTGGAGTGCACGCCGGCCTGTCAAGCCGGAGGTCGCGGGTTCAAATCCCGTCAGGTCCGCCCAGGCCCTACGCGGTAGGGTCAGCGCCCACGGTCGGGTAGCTCAGTTGGTAGAGCGCGCGCCTGAAAAGCGTGAGGTCCGCGGATCGATGCCGCGCCCGACCACTCAGATCGGCAGGGTTCTGCGCCCGCGGCACAGCCCGGCGTCAGAGGCCGAAGACCCGCCGGGCGTTGCCGGAGAGGAACAGCTCGGTCGCCTCGTCGTCGAGGCCCAGCGTGTCGAGCTTGGCCAGCGCCCGTTCGGGCGAGATCATCGGATAGTTCGAGCCGAACAGCACCTTGCGCCGGCCGTGGCCCCGCAGATAGTCCACGAGCTCGGGTGGGTACCGGTGGGCGACGTAGGCGGAGGTGTCGATGTACACGTTCGGGTACTTGGTCGCCACCGCGACCATCTCCGTTGTCCACGGGTAGCCGATGTGCCCACCGACGATGACCAGGTCGGGAAACTCGAGGGCGACGTCATCCAGGTAGGGGATGGGCCGACCGGTCTCCGAGGTGCGCAATGGCCCGGTGTGGCCGACCTGGGTGCAGAACGGGATCCCCAGCTCTACGCACTCCGTGTAGAGCGGGTAGTAGCGCCGGTCGTTCGGCGGAAGCCCCCACAGCCAGGGCACGATCCGCAGCGCCCGGAAGCCGAGGTCGTGCACTGCTCGCCGCAGCTCCCGCACGGCCGCGACCGGCTGGCGGAGATCGACGGAGGCAACGCCGACGAACCGGTCGGGATAGCGAGCGATGAAGCTGGCCACCTCGTCGTTGGTGATGAGCGGGCCGTCCGGCCCGTACCAGGCCGAGATGAGGCCGCGCTCCACCGAGCCCTGCTCCATCGCCGCCACGGTCAGCTCGAGCGGAAGATCCTCGACGGGGATCTCGGTTCCCGACCACCGTCGCAGCGACTCGAACATGTCATGGGCCAGGAAGCGGGCCGTCGGGTGCTGCATCCAGGCGTCGATCACCGCAGCCGCAGGCATGACCGCCATGGTCTCACCCCGCGGCCACGTCGGGCATGCTGACGACCACCACCGTGGCCTCGGCGTGCTCGAGCACGTGCTCCACGGTGTGACCGAGGAAGGGGCGGCCCTCGAGGCGGCGGGCAGTGGCGCCGACCACGACGAGATCGGCATCGGTGGCGCCAGCGGTGTCGATGACCTCCTCACCGATCGACAGCCCGCTGCGAACGGTCGTGGACGCCGGAACGTCGTGCTCGTCCGCCATGGCGACGGCGTGCTCGAGCACCCCGACAGCTGCCCTCGACTGTGTCCGGCCCGAATCGCCGTGAGCCTTTGGAGGCGACCACGAGGCCTCGGCCGCCCCGTCGGCGTCGGCCAGGTCCGGCTCCGGTCGGGTCACCACGTGGACCAGGGTGACCTCGCTTCCGAGGCTGCGACTCAGGTTGAAGGCGATCTCCTTGGCCGGCCGTGAGCGGGCCGCCCCGCTCACCGGGACCAGCACCCGCCGGGGCGGGGCCGGCCGCAGGCCCTTGCGAACGATGAGGAGCGGCACGGGGCTCTCCGCCAGTAGGTCGTCGACCACGGGCGAGAGGATGCGACCGTCACCCAGGTTCTCCGCCGCGCCGAGACCGATCACGGCGTAGCCGAGGCGGGCCTCGGCGACGACCTCGGTCAGCACGTCCTCGCTGCGGGCGCGGCGCAGCTCCACCTCGCGGTCCTCGAAGATCCTCCTCAACGGCTCGAGCTGCGCGCTCGGGCCGTCGGCTCCGACGGACAGGACGGTCACGCCCGCCTCTCGCGGCCAGGCCGCGTGCAGCAGCTCGGCCGCCACGATCGAGTTCGGCGTGCCTCGGCTGGGCACGAGCAGTCGGCCCGGCCGGACCAGGATGTTCCGGCTCTGCGTCTCCTCCCGATCAAGGCGCTCCTGCTCCTCGGGCGTGCCCCGCCAGCCGCTGACGACGCGCCGCAGCAGCGGAGGCGCCATCATCGAGGTCACCACGGCCATCAGCACCACGGCGGTGTAGGCGGACTCGGACAGGACGCCGAGAGAGAGCCCGACCGTGGCGATCACCACCTCGACCGCTCCCCGGCAGTTGAGCCCGACGCCGAGGGCCAGCGCCTCGCGTCGCTCGAGCCCGGCGAGGCGCGAGCCGGCGAAGGCGCCGGCGAACTTGGTGAGCACTGCGACGCCCAGCACGACGCCGGCCCACAACAGGGTGGTGACCCGTCCCAGCGATGACAGGTCGATGCGCAGCCCGGCGGTGGCGAAGAAGATCGGGGCGAGCACCGCCATCGTGATCGACTCGAGACGCTCCTTCACCCCGGGGGGCATGAAGCGGGACCGCCCGAGGACGATGCCGGCGATGAAGGCGCCGAGCACAGCGTCGCTCTTGGCACCCTGGGTGACCACGGCCGCGAGGAAGGCGATGATCACGACGATCGCCAGCGCGTCGGTTGTCGACTCGGTGCGGCCGCGGTTCCAGCGCAGCAGGCTGTCCACGGCCCGCTGGCCCACGGTGAAGGAGAAGACCAGGATCGCGGCCACGGCGCCGAGCGTGAAGGCGACGCTGCCGGGCGAGATCGTCCCGGAGGCGGCCAGGCCGGCGATGGCGCCCAGAGCCACCCAGCCGATCAGGTCGTTGACCATGCCGACCGCCACCGTGATCTGCCCGAAGTTGCGGCGCATCAGCCCCAGCTCGCCGAGGATCTTGGCGATCACCGGGAGAGACGAGATGGCGAGCGACACGGCAATGAAGAGGCTGAAGGCGAGACGGCTGCGCTGATGGCCCAGGAACGTGTCCGGCATCGCCGGTCCCAGGGCCAGGCCCACGACGAATGGCAGGGCCAGGCCGCCCACTGCGATGGCTGCCGTCGCCCGGCCCAGGCGGCGGATGATCGCCAGGTCGGTCTCGAAGCCGGTCAGCACCAGCAGGAACCCCACGCCGAGCCAGCCCACGGCGTTGAGGAGGCCCGACTGCACGACGTCGCTCGGGAACAGCCAGTGGAAGCCGCCGGGCCAGACCTTGCCGAGCAGCGACGGACCCAGCAGGACGCCGGCGAGGAGCTCGCCGATCACGGCCGGTTGGCCGACCCGACGCAGGAGCCGTCCGAGGGTCACCGCCACGAAGACGACGACGAGCAACTGGCTCCAGAAGACCAGTAGCTGATGCTGGCTCAGCGACGACAGCCCCGACACGGCGTTCCTCCATCAGGACGGCACTCGGGCCGCGGGCGCGACAGACCGCAGTGCAGGTGGGAGGGGGACGGACCACTCGAGAGGCGCCAAACGGCCATCTCGGATCCGGTAGCTGTCGTACCCGCCCCGCCGGTGTCCTATGCCCTCTCGGCCCGTGACCTATGCCACCGCGGGCCTGGCCCACGGATCAGTCGTCGGGGCCGGCCGCCCCGGCCAGAACCGTCAGCCCGCTGGCGTCAACGGCCCCGGGGGCGCCTCCCGGACGACCCCCTCCTCCCGGGCCACATGGGCCACCGCCTCGGCGACCTTGGCGACGACCGACTTGTTGAACACCGAGGGCACGATGTAGCTGGGCTCGAGCTCGTCGGGCGGCACGGTGGCGGCGATGGCCTCGGCGGCCGCCAGCTTCATGGCTTCGGTGATGGCCGTCGCTCCGGCGTCGAGGGCGCCCCTGAAGATGCCCGGGAAGCACAGCACGTTGTTGATCTGGTTCGGGTAGTCGCTGCGTCCGGTCGCCACCACGGCGGCGATGCCCTCCGCCTCCTCCGGCGCGATCTCCGGATCGGGGTTGGCCAGGGCGAAGACGATGGGGGCGCCGGCCATGGCCGTCAGCTGCTCTCGGGTCACCAGGCCCGGCCCGCTGACCCCCACGAAGACGTCGGCACCCCCGAGGACCTCTCCCATCGATCCCTTACGCCGATCGGGGTTGGTGTGCTCGCCCATCCACAGCTTGGAGACATCGGTGTCCCCCCGGCCGGCGAAGATGGCGCCCTTGCGGTCCACGCCGATGATGCAGGGCACGCCAGCCTCGGAGAGGATCTTGGCCACCGCCACGCCAGCCGCTCCCGCCCCACCGATGACGACCGTGAGGTCGCTCATCTTCTTGCCGACCACCTGGAGGGCGTTGCGCAGGGCGGCGAGCACGACGACAGCGGTGCCGTGCTGGTCGTCGTGGAAAACGGGGATGTCGAGGCTGGCCTTGAGCCGCTCCTCGACCTCGAAACAGCGGGGCGCGGCGACGTCTTCGAGGTTGATGCCGCCGAAGACGGGCTCGAGGCGCTCGACCGCCTCCACCAGGGAGTCCGCCGAGTCCGCCCGGAGACAGACGGGCCACGCGTCGATGCCGGCGAACTCCTTGAAGAGCATGGCCTTACCTTCCATCACCGGCAGGGCGGCGTGAGGCCCGATATTGCCGAGCCCCAGCACGGCCGTCCCGTCCGTGACGACGGCGACCGAGTTGGCCTTGATGGTGTATTGGTGGACCTCAGGCGGATTGTCGGCGATGGACAGGCAGACCCGGGCCACCCCCGGCGTGTAGGCCATCGAAAGGTCGTCCCGTGTGGCCAGCGGGGACTTCGAGGTCACCTCGATCTTGCCGTTCAGGTGCATGCGGAACGTACGGTCCAGCACGCTGTGGATCGTCACCTCGCCCATCGCCTCGATGGCCTTGGTGATCCGGCCCACGTGCTCGTCGTCGATCGCCAGCACCGTGATGTCTCTCACCATGCGGTCGTCGGCGACATCGATCATGTCGAGGCCCAGGATGTTCCCCCCGGCCTCGCCGATGGCGGTGGTCAGACGGCCAAGGGCTCCAGGGGAGTGCTTGAGCGAGACGCGAATTGACACCGAATACGACACATTGGGTGCGCCCATGGGCCGCGAAGGTACAGCCCCACCAGCGAGGCGGCCAACGGTCGACGTTCAGCGGGGTCGCTGGTCCGGGCCCGCGAGCCCCGTCCCCGGCCTCCTCAGGAGGGCGGGGCCCCCGACGGCGCCGTCACCCGGCCGCCACCGGGTCGTCGAACCAGGCCGTCGAGTCGTCGGACCTCCCCTGAGGGCGTCCCGCTCAGGCCTCCTCGTACTCGGTGCGATCGAGACAATCACGGATCTCCGAGGCTCGGAACCGTCGATGTCCACCCAGCGTGCGGATGGCCGTCAGCTTGCCGGCTCGAGCCCAGCGGGTCACGGTCTTCGGATTGACCCGAAACAATGTCGCCACTTCGCCCGGGGTGAGCAGTGCATCGGGCTGGCCCTGATCGGCGGAGCTCCCGTCACGGGTAGGTGTGGTTTGAGGATTGTTCGGCATGGAGTTCCCTTCAGGGTCCGGTTTCTACCTTGAAGGTACGACACGACCGATTGTTGGTCGATAGACCATGCGGACCATCTCTTGGGTCCGGAGCGACTAGTTCCTGGCCAGGAACGTCTCGGGCGGCTTCCGGAGAGCACGCCTGGCGGAGGTAGCCTGGTCGAAAGTGCAGCTCTTCGACCGAATAGCCGGCGATGGCCATGAGGAAGTCGTGTTCTGCCACGATGAGGCGACCGGTCTGCGGGCGATCATCGCCGTGCACTCGACCCGGCTGGGAGCGGCGCTCGGAGGCGTCCGCTTCCGCCCCTACGCCACCGAGGACGAGGCGCTGGCGGACGTGCTCGCCCTGTCCCGGGCCATGACCTACAAGGCGGCGGCCGCCGGGCTCGATCTGGGCGGCGGCAAGGCGGTCATCCTCGGCGATCCCGCCCAGATCAAGACCGAGGCCCTGCTGCGGGCCTACGCCCGCTTCGTCGACCGCCTCGGCGGCGGCTACCTGACGGCCGAGGACATCGGCACGACCCAGGCCGACATGGACCTCATGCGCCAGGAGACCAGGTACGTGACCGGTACCAGCCGGTCGCTGGGCGGGTCGGGGGACCCGTCGGCCGCCACCGCCCTCGGTGTGCTCCAGGCCATGCTGGCCCTGGCCACCCACCTGTGGGGCTCGCCCAGCCTCCGGGGCCGGCGCGTCGTCGTGAGCGGGGTCGGCAAGGTCGGTCTCACGCTGGCCCGCCACCTGGTGGACGAAGGGGCGGTCGTCGTCGCCAGCGATGTCGACGGCGTCGCCCTCGAGCGCGCCACCACGACGCTCGGGCTGCCGTCCGCGCCACCCGAGAGCGCCCACGCCCTCGAGTGCGACATCTTCTCGCCGTGCGCCCTGGGAGCCGTTCTCACGCCGGAGCGGATCGCCGAGCTTCGCTGCGAGGCCATCGTCGGGGCCGCCAACAATCAGCTGGCCGAGCCTCGCAGCGTCCGGCTCCTCGCCGATGCCGGCATCGCCTACGTACCCGACTTCATCGCCAACGCCGGCGGGATCATCAACATCTCCCACGAGCTCGTGGGCTACCGCCTGGACCGGGCCCACGCCGCGGTTCGTGCGATCTTCGACACCACGATGGCGGTGCTGACCGAGGCGACGACCGCAGGGGCGAGCACGACCGAGGTGGCCGAAGCGATGGCTGAGCGCGCGCTGACGGGGTACGGTCGGCCCGGGCCCGCGCAGGCGCCGCGAGCCACCGTCACAGGGGGGTGATGGCCTCTGTCCTCGATCGCTGAGCCGGCCCGCTCGACGAGCCCGGAAGAGCTGGCCGCGCTGCACATCCACGACCGGCACAGCGAGCTCGGCCTGACCGACACCGACCTCCTCGGGATGTACCGCACCATCCTGTTGGCGCGGGTGCTCGACCAGAAGACCTGGGCCCTCAACCGCATGGGCAAGGCCCCGTTCGTGGTGAGCTCGCAGGGCCACGAGGGAGCCCAGGTCGGCTCGGCCTGGACGATCCGCGCCGGCATCGACCCCGTCCTGCCCTATTACCGCGACCTCGGGGTGGTGCTCGCCCTCGGGATGACTCCCTACGACGTGCTCCTCGGCGTCTTCGCCCGGCCCGACGACCCCTGCTCCGGCGGTCGCCAGATGCCCAACCACTGGGGCGACGCCGACCGGCGGATCATCAGCGGCTCGTCACCCATCGCCACCCATCTCCCCCACGCCGTCGGCATGGCTCTTGCGGCCCAGCTGGCCGGACGCGACGAGGTCGTGATGTGCTACTTCGGCGACGGCGCGGCGTCGAAGGGGGACTTCCACGAGTCGCTCAACTTCGCCGGCATCCACCGGCTGCCGGTCGTGTTCGTATGCGAGAACAACGGCTACGCCATCTCCGTCCCGCTCGCCAAGGAGTCGGCGGTCGAGAACATCGCTGAGCACGCCCACTCCTACCGGCTGACCGGCGTGATCGTGGACGGTAACGACCCCATCGACGTCTATGCCGCGACCCACTCGGCCATCCGCCGCGCCCGCAAGGGAGAAGGCGCGGCGCTGATCGAGTGCAAGACCTACCGCTACCTCGGGCACACCTCCGACGACGACGACCGGAGCTACCGCACGCCGGCCGAGGTCGAGCTGTGGCGCAAGAAGGACCCCCTCGTGCGGATGCGCCAGTACCTCATCGAGCAGCGCCTGCTCTCCGAGCAGCGCGAGGAGGAGCTCGAGGCCGAGGTCAAGGCCGAGGTCGAGGAGGCGGCCCGCCGGGCCGAGGAGGCGGCAGCGAACGAGCCGGCGGCGGCCTTCACCAAGGTGTGGGCCCGCCCCCTCCGCACGACCCCGGGTGCACCCGACGGGCAAGCCGGGTCCGTCGCGCCGAGACCGCTCCCCGCTTCACCCGCCGGGACGGGCCCCGAGCGCACGGTCGTCGACGCCCTCCGGCAGGCCCAGCACGACCTGCTGGCGACCGACGAGCGAGTGCTGATCCTGGGCGAGGACGTGGGGCCGAGAGGTGGCGTCTTTCGGGCAACCGAGGGGCTGCACGCCACGTTCGGCGAAGACCGGGTGATGGACACGCCGCTGGCCGAGTCCTCGATCGTGGGCATCGGGATCGGGCTGGCGCTGGCCGGTCGGCGCCCGATCGTGGAGATCCAGTTCGCCGACTTCATCCACTCGGCGTTCGACCAGATCGTGAGCGAGGCGGCCAAGCTCCACTACCGCTCCAACGGGGCGTTCGGCGTGCCCCTCGTGATCCGGGCGCCCTGGGGAGGCGGCGTCCACGGAGCCCTCTATCACTCCCAGTCCATCGAGGCCTTCTACGGCCACGTGGCCGGGCTCAAGGTGGTCGTGCCCTCGACCCCGGCAGACGTGGCCGGGATGCTACGGGAGGCCGTTGCCGATCCCGATCCGGTGCTGTTCCTCGAGCACAAGAAGACGTACCGACTGATCAAGGGGCCGGTTCCCGAAGGTGACTGGACCGTCCCCATCGGGGTGGCGGAGGTGGTCAGGGAAGGCCGCGACCTGGCCATCATCACCTACGGGCTGCACCGCCACCTCGCCCTCGAGGCGGCCGAGGCCCTGGCCGGCGAGGCAGCCGTCGAGGTGGTCGACCTACGGACGATCAGCCCCCTCGACCGGGACACGGTGCTGGACTCGGCCCGCCGCTGTGGGCGGGTGCTGGTCCTCCACGAGGACAACGTCAGCTTCGGCGTCGGCGCCGAGGTGGCGGCCCTGGTCGCGGACGAGGCGTTCTACGACCTCGACGCCCCGGTGCGCCGCCTGGCCATGGCCGACGTCCCCGCCATGCCCTACGCCGCCCCCCTCGAGCAGGCGGTGTCCATCGGCGCCGACGAGATCATCGCCGCGGCACGAAGGCTCCTGGCCGAATAGGCGGGGCGTTGGGCGAGACGCTGACCGGCTAGGTGCCTTCGTACTCGAAGCCCAAGTCGGGGGCGGTGACGAGCGCACGGAAGGTGATGCCCTCGGCGTCCGCCATGGCCGCGCAGGTTCCCCCGCGGTCGACCACCGCCAGCATCACGATCGGGTCGGCCCCAGCCACCCGCACCGCCCGGGCGGCCTCGATCAGCGAGGTTCCCCTGGTCACGGTGTCTTCGACCAAGGCCACCCGGTCCCCGGCGTCCAGGGCGCCGGCAATGCGTCCGCCCGCTCCGTGGTCCTTGGCCTCCTTGCGGACGCTGAAGGACTTGAGCGACCACCCGCGAAGATTCCCGACGGCGGCGGTGGCGAAGGCCACCGGGTCGGCACCCATCGTGAGACCGCCGATCGCCATGACCTCCTCGGGCAGCGCCGAGAGCATGGCGTCGACCATCAGGATCATGCCGTCGGGCCGGCATGCGGTCTGCTTCGAGTCGATGAACCAGTTGCTGGGACGCCCAGACTTGAGCACGAACTCGCCGGTGCGCACCGAGTGGGCGAGCAGGTGGTCGCGGAGGGCCGAGATCGACGGCGAGACTGACGGGAGGGCGCTCGGCGTCACGCGTTGCGCCGGATTCGCGCCGCCTGCCGATGGGCGGCGAGGCCCTCGGCTGCCAGCCCGGCCACCTCGTTCACGCAGGCGCTCAGCTCCAGCGGGTCGAACGGCTTGCCGAACACGTCGACGGCACCGAGGTCGAACGCCCGGGTCAGGTTGGTGGGGGTGGCTCGGGCCGACACGACCACCACCGGAGCGCTGTCGGGGCAGGACCGGAGCTGCTCGAGGACTCGCCACCCCGGCTGGCCGGGAAGGAGCAGGTCGACCAGCACGACGTCGAACCGCTGCTGACGCAGGGCGAGCAGGGCGGCGTCGGCGTCGCGTACCGTGACCACCTCGGCGCCATCGCCGGCGAGCGTCTCCTCCAGGAGGCGCAGGATGACGGGCTCGTCCTCGACCACCAGCACCGTGGGCATCGGCTCAGCCCTCCACGTGGACCCGTTGCGCCCCACCCGGCAGGATCCGACCAACCGCCAGCGCCCGTCGGCCCCGCGCTTGCAGCACCTCGACAGCTCGTCCAGCGTCCTCGGCCGCCACTACGGCGACCATACCCAGCCCGAGGTTGAAGACACGGTCCATCTCGTCGTCGGGCACGTGACCGGCCCGCTGGATCTCCCCGAAGATCGGCGGCACGCGCCACGCCGACCGCTCGACCACGGCGTCGCACCCGCTCGGAAGCACCCGGGCCAGGTTGGCGGCGATCCCACCCCCCGTGATGTGGGCCACGGCCCGCACCCCGACCTCGCGTGTCAGGGCGAGCACGGCAGGCGTGTAGATCACCGACGGCTCCAGGAGCTCGTCGGCCAGGCTGTGGGCGGCGCCGGCGTAGGCCGGGTCGTCGAGCGACCGGCCGCCGACCTCGAGCAGCGCCCGCCGGGCCAGGGAGTAGCCGTTGCACCGCAGGCCCGGAGACACCAGGCCGACGAGCACGTCCCCGGGGCCGACCCGGGCGGCGCCGAGCAGGTCGTCCCGCTCGACCACCCCGACGGCGAACCCGGCCAGGTCGAAGGCGTCGGAGGCCAGCGACCCGGGGTGCTCGGCCGTCTCCCCGCCGATGAGGGCGCAGCCCGCCTGCCGGCACCCGTCGGCGATACCTGTCACCACGCGCTCGGCTCGACCCGGGTCCAACTGCTCGGTGGCGAGGTAGTCGAGCAGGAACAGGGGCTCGGCCCCCTGGCAGACGAGATCGTCGACGCACATGGCCACCAGGTCGATGCCGATGGTGTCCAGGCGTCCCGTGGCCGAGGCCAGCTGGGCTTTGGTTCCCACGCCGTCGGTCGCGGCGACGAGGAGGGGCTGACGGTAGCGCTCGGTCGCCAGGGCGAACAGACCACCGAAGCCGCCCAGGTCGCCGATGACTTCCGGCCGGTAGGTGGTGCGGACCACGTCCTTGATGCGCTCCACCGCCTCGTCGCCGGCGCCGATGTCGACACCGGCGTCGGCATAGGTCAGGCCGCGCCCGCCAGGGCCCTCCTGGTCAGGCCCTGAGGGCAACCTCGAGGACCTCCCTGCTGGGGGCGGGCGAGATCGCCACCGGGTACTCGCCGGTGAGACAGGCACTGCAGAACCCGGCCCCAGGGGCGTCGATGGCCCGCTCGAGGTTGTCGAGGGTGAGGTAGGCGATCGAGTCCACACCGAGGTACTCGCCGATCTCGGGCACCGACCGCCGGGCGGCCAGCAGGCCCTCCCGGTCGGGGGTGTCGATGCCGTAGAAGCAGGGCCAGGCGTAGGGCGGCGAGGACACCCGGAGGTGGATCGCCGCAGCGCCGGCGTCGCGCAGCATCTCGACCATGGCTCGCGTGGTGGTCCCCCGGATCACGGAGTCGTCCACGACGATCAGCCGCTTGCCCGCGATGTTCTCCCGCAAGGGGTTGAGCTTGCGGCGCACGCCGCGAGCCCGGGCCTCGGGCGTCGGGGCGATGAACGTGCGCCCGATGTACCGGTTCTTCACCAGACCCTGCCCGTAGGGGATGCCGCTGCGGCGGGCGTAGCCCTCCGCCGCCGGGACCCCGGACTCCGGCACACCCATGACGAGGTCGGCGTCCACCGGCGCCTGCTCGGCCAGCAGCTCGCCCATGCGCCGGCGAGCTCCGTGCACCTCCTTGCCGTACAGCAGGCTGTCGGGGCGGGCGAAGTACACCAGCTCGAAGATGCAGAGCTTGGGATCGATCTTCTCAGGCGCGAAGGGTTGGACCGAGCGGAGGCCATCGCGGTCGATCACGACCATCTCGCCCGGCTGCAGCTCCCGCACGAAGCGCGCCCCCACCACGTCCAGCGCCGGGGTCTCCGACGCCAGCACCCATCCGTCGTCCAGGCGCCCCAGGCACAGCGGACGAAAGCCGTTGGGGTCGCGCACGCCGACGAGATGGTCGGCGTCCATGAGCACGAACGAGAAGGCGCCCTCGATGTCGGGCAGCACCTCGGTCAGCGCCGCCTCGAGCTCCCCGCCGTCTCCCTCGTCGGGCTCGGAGGAGAAGACCAGCGAGAGAAGCTCGGCCACCAGGTCGCTGTCGCTGGCCACCACGCCCGGCAGCATGCCGGCGCGCTCGGCCAGGGCCGCGGTGTTGGTGAGGTTGCCGTTGTGGCCGAGGGCGAAGCCCGCCGCACCGACGGAGCGGTACACGGGTTGGGCGTTGCGCCACGTGCTGGAGCCCGTCGTCGAGTACCGGGTGTGTCCGATGGCGAGGTGGCCCTCGAGCCCCGCCACCGTCCGCTCGTCGAACACGTTGGTGACCAGACCCATGTCCTTCACCACGGTGATGGTCTCGCCGTCGCTGACGGCCATCCCTGCCGACTCCTGCCCCCGGTGCTGGAGGGAGTAGAGCCCGTCGAAGGTCAGCTGGGCCACCGGCGCACCGGGTGCCCAGACGCCGAATACCCCGCACGCTTCGTGCAGGACATCATCTCGGATGCCGGACGTGAGCAACGCCGACTCCGCGCCCGGCTGGCGTGCCCTCACCACTTCAGTGTCCCACAGCCCCGGTCGCTCTTTGGCCAGCCGGCGGTAGCCTGCTCAGCGCATGGTCGACCTGCACACCCATTCGACCGTTTCCGACGGTTCCGACCCGCCGGCGCGCATCCCCGAGCTGGCCGCCGCCGCCGGATGCAGCGCGGTGGCGCTCACCGACCACGACCGCCTGGACGGGCTGGCCGAGGCCCGAGCCCGGGCCCAGGCCCTGGGCGTGGACCTGGTGCCTGGTTGTGAGGTGTCGTGCGACTGGGAGCCGGGGACACTGCACGTGCTCGTCTATTTCGTCGAGCCCGGGGACGGGCCCCTCCAGGAGGAGCTGGCCCGCCTGCAGGCCGATCGGGTCGAGCGCAACCGCAGGATGATCGACCGGCTCGCCGCCGCCGGCCTCCCCGTGACGCTCGACGAGCTGGAGGCCGAGGCCGGCGGCATCGGAGCGGGGCGGCCCCACATGGCGTCCATCCTCGTGCGCAAGGGAGTCGTGGGCTCGGTGCAGGAGGCCTTCGATCGCTACCTCGCGCGAGGCAGACCGGGCTACGTGGGCAAGGGTCGCCTGTCGCCCCGGACCGTGGCGGCGCAGGCCCGGCGGTCGGGAGGAGTGGCCGTCCTGGCCCATCCACTCAGCCTCCAGCTCGACGAGCCCCGGCTGGACTCGGTCGTGGCGGAGCTGGCCGACGCCGGCTTGGGGGGCCTCGAGGCGCGCTACGGCCGGTACTCCCCCGACGAACGAGCGGGCCTGGCTGACCTGGCCCACCGTCACGGCCTGGTCGCCACCGGTGGTTCCGATTACCACGGGACCTACAAACCGGACCTCGCTGTCGGTAGCGGTCGGGGCGACCTGTCCGTGCCCGACACCACGGTCACCGCCCTCACCGAGCGCCGGCCCTAGGGGGAGGCGGAAAGGCGCTCGGGCAGGGTCGAGCGCCAGGCGTGGACGAGATCGACCAGGGCGACATCGACCAGGCCCTCGACGACGAGCCGGTCGCCTCCGGCAACTCCGAGCTCGGTGACCGTCACCCCGGCCGCCCGGGCCCGGGCCGTGGTCTCCCCGGGGTCAGCTGCGCACACGACCACGCGGGACGGTGACTCGGAGAAGAGCTCGGCGGCGGTGGCGATCCCACGCACCGTGACGCCTGTCCGGGAATGCACCGCCATCTCGGCCAGCGCCACGGCGAGCCCACCGTCGGAGACGTCGTGGAGACCGGTCACCACACCGTCGCTCACGAGCGCCGCGACGAGATCGATGAGGTTGCGATGCCGGGCGAGGTCCAGCGGCGGTAACCGCCTCCCAAGGCGCGTCAAGCCGGGTGCGTGGTCGGCTGCCCACCGCGAGCCGGCAACTGACGACCCCGTCTCGCCCAGGAGGACGAGACGCTCTCCCGGCGCCAGGCTCAGGCCCGGCACCGGGCGCTCGAGACGATCGATGAGGCCGACCACGCCGACGACCGGCGTCGGGTCGATGTCACGCCCCTGGCTCTCGTTGTAGAGGCTGACGTTGCCCCCGACGATCGGCAGGCCGAGGGCCCGGCACGCCTCGGCCAGGCCGTCGACGACCTCCGACAGCTGCCACATGACCTCGGGGTGCTCGGGGTTGCCGAGGTTGAGACAGTCGACCACGGCGACCGGGCGGGCCCCGGCGCAGGCCACGTTGAGCGCCGACTCGGCCACGGTCATGGCCGCGCCCTGGCGGGGGTCGAGCCGACACCACCGGCTGTTGCCGTCGGTCGACAGGGCCAGGCCCCTGCGGCTGGATGGAAGACCCGGTGCCTTGAGGCGGAGGACGGCGGCGTCGCCTCCCGGTCCTTCGACGGTGTTGAGGAACAGCTGGTGGTCGTACTGCTGGTACACCCATGACGGGTCGGCCAGCAGAGAGAGGACGTCTGGTCCGTAGTCCCGAGAGGGGAGAGTCTCCTCCGCCGGGCCGGGGCTGGTACCGACCGAGGCAGCTCCGTCGGCTTGCGTCGGCGACCGACGGGGCCGGTCGTAGACCGGCGCCTCATCGGCGAGGGCGACCGCCGGGACGTCGGCCAGCACGGGCCCATCCCACCCGTCCCGCACCCTGACGCGCCCCCCGGGGGTGACTCGCCCCACCACCACGGCCGAGACCTCCCAGCGGGCGCACACCTCGAGCAGGCGGGCCAGGTCGCCAGGGGTGACGATCGCCAGCATCCGCTCCTGGCTCTCGCTGGTCATCACCTCGTACGGCTCCATGGCCGGCTCTCGGCGGGGAACGGCCGCCACGTCGATGTCCATGCCGGTGCCACCTCGGGCGGCCGTCTCCGAGCAGGCGCACGTCAGGCCGGCCCCGCCGAGATCCTGGATGCCCACGACGAGGCCGGCGTCCAACAGCTCGAGGCAGGCCTCGATCAACCGCTTCTCCTCGAAGGGGTCGCCGACCTGGACACTCGGCCGCAAGGACTCGGATCCGTTGCCCGATGCCAGCCCGTCGCCCGCCGTCGCGGCGGCCGCGTCGCCGAACCCCGCCGACGCCAGCACGCTCACCCCGCCGATGCCGTCGCGCCCGGTGCTCGATCCGAGGAGGACGGCCAGGTTGCCCACGCCGCTCGCCCGACCCCTCACCAACCGCCCGACGGGCATCACGCCGAGGCACAGCACGTTCACGAGGGGGTTGCCGGAATAGCAGGGGTCGAAGGCGACCTCGCCGCCGACCGTGGGGACCCCGACCGAGTTCCCATAGCCGGAAACACCGCTCACCACGCCCTCGAGCAGCCAGCGGTTGCGGGCGTCGTCCAGGGGGCCGAAGCGGAGCGAGTCCATCACGGCAATTGGTCGGGCGCCCATGGTGAACACGTCGCGCAGGATCCCACCGACGCCGGTTGCCGCGCCCTGATAGGGCTCTATCGCCGAAGGGTGATTGTGGCTTTCGATGCGCACCGCGACGGCGATCCCGTCACCGGCATCGATGACACCGGCGTTCTCCCCCGGCCCGACGAGCACTCCCGGTCCCTCGCTCGGCAGGCGCCGGAGGTGCAGTCGTGACGACTTGTACGAGCAGTGTTCACTCCACATCACCGCGAACATGGCCAGCTCGAGATGGTTGGGGGGACGGCCGAGGATCGACTGGATCTCTGCCGCTTCCTCGTCGGTCAGGCCCAGCGCTCGATGGATGCCCTCTTCCACGCCGATACCGTAATCGGGTCCTGTCTGCGATCGGACAAGGGAACAGTTTCATTTTCTAATCACGAATTGAACTCCGCTTGTACTTTGAGTAATACTCTCGCATGGCCAGGACGCAGAAACGCACGAAATCCCCCATGTCCGCGCAGCACAAAGAGGCGCTGGCCGTCGGACGTGAACAAGGTCGCGCCGTCCGACGCTATCTCGAAGCCCTCGAAGCCAATCGACCCAAACGAGGTCGCAAACGTACAACTGACTCGGTGAAGCGCCAGCTGTCAACCGTCGAGCACCGTCTCGATTCAGCCGATCCGCTCAACCGGCTCCACCTGGTACAGGAGCGGAGGAACCTGAAGGAGGAGCTCGATCGCAAGGACCGGTCCGTGGACATGGCGGCCCTGGAGCGGGAGTTCGTCAAGGCGGCCCCGGCCTATGGGGAACGCAAAGGCATCAGCTATGCGGCCTGGAGAGAGGCTGGGGTGACCGCCGCCGTCCTCAGGCGAGCCGGGATCCAGCGGGCCCAGGGGGTCCACTAGCGACTTCCGCCTCGGTCGGCGTCTTGGGCCACTGCCCCGCCGACGGGTCCAGCAGCGAGCGCAAGAGGATCGCTCCGTCGGCGGAGCCGAGCATGTTGGTGTAGGCCCGCTCAGGATGAGGCATCAGTCCGACGACGTTCCCGGCCTCGTTGGTGATCCCGGCAATGTCGTCGATGGAGCCGTTCGGATTGTCGCAGTAGCGGGCGACGATACGTTCATCGGCACGAAGCTGGGCGAGCGTCTCGGGCCCGCAGATGTAATTCCCCTCGAAGTGATTGATGGGAAGCCGGAGCACTGTTCCCGGTGAAGTCAACCGTGAGATAAAGGATCGACTGCGCTCAATACGGGCGCTCACGGTCGTGCAGAGGAACTTCAAGTGATGGTTCTTCTGGAGCGCACCGGGAAGCAAGCCCGCCTCGGTCAGGATCTGGAAGCCGTTGCACACCCCCAATACGGGGCCACCGTCAGCGGCGAAGGAGCGCACCGCGCCCATCACAGGCGAGAACCGGGCCAGGGCACCCGGGCGGAGATAGTCGCCGTGGGCAAAGCCCCCCGGCAGCACGAGCGAGTCGACCCGGGACACCGAGCGGGCGCCGTGCCACACCAGCTCCGCCTCTCCGCCCAGACCTTCGATCGCTTCGACCACGTCGTGCTCACAGTTCGACCCCGGAAACACCACCACACCGACGCGCCCGCTCATCCGGTCCGACCTCCGGTGGTGATCGACGCGGGCGAGACGCTGACGTCGGCATCCTCGATGACCGGGTTGGCCAGCAGGCGTCGGCACAGGTCGTCGATCTCGGCGCGCGCCGCCGCCTCGTCGGGAGCGTCGACATCGAAGCGGATCGCCTTGCCGACCCGGACGCCCTCGATCCCGTCGAAGCCCAGCGCCGGCAGGGCCCGCTCGATGGTGGCGCCCTGAGGGTCGGCGATGCCGGGACGCAGGCGCACCTCGACGAGAGCGTGAAACCTCACGGTCCGTCGTTCCCGTACCAGTCGGCCAGGCGCAATCCCGTGATCTGCTCGTAGGCGGCCCGGTAGCGAGCGCTGGTGGCCTCGACCACCTCGTCGGGAAGAGGCGGGGGTGGCGGCGACTTGTCCCAGCCCGTCGCCTCCAGGTGGTCCCGGACGGGCTGCTTGTCGAACGACGGCGGGGTGGAACCGGTCGCCCACTCGGTGACGGGCCAGAACCGCGAAGAGTCGGGCGTGAGCACCTCGTCACACAGGGCGAGGCGGCCGTCGATGAAGCCGAGCTCGAACTTGGTGTCGGCGATGATGATGCCGCGCCCGGCCGCCCACTCGGCCCCCCGCCGGTAGGCGGCGAGGCAGATGTCGCGAGCCTGCTCGGCGACGGCGGTACCGACCGTGGCGGCGGCCTCCTCGAAGCCGATGTTCACGTCGTGGCCCTCGGTCGCCTTGGTCGAGGGTGTGAAGATGGCCTCCGGTAGTCGCTCCGACTCCTGGAGGCCGCTCGGCTGGGGCACCCCGTGAACGGTGCCCGCGGTCCGGTACTCCTTCCATGCCGAGCCCGAGAGGTAGCCCCGGACGATGCACTCGATGGGCAGCATCTCCGCCCTGCGCACGAGCATGGCGCGCCCGTCGATCTGTTCGAGGCCGCGAGCGTCGGGTGGGAAGTCCGCCGGATCGGCGCTCACCAGGTGGCTGGGCGCCAGATCGGCGAACTGCTCCAGCCAGAAGACCGTCATGGCCGTGAGCACCCGACCCTTGTCGGGGATGGGCTCGGCCAGCACGACGTCGAAGGCCGAGATCCGGTCCGATGCCACCATCAGCAGGCGGCCGTCGCCATTGCCGTAGACATCCCTGACCTTGCCGGAGTGGACGTGAGTGAGCGTCACCGTGCCTCCTCATCGGGTGAGCCGAGCGTGTCGAGCGCGTCGACGGCCCGCCGGGCGTGGCGCAGGGCCCGGTCGATGCTGAAGGCATCGTCGAGCTGATCGGGTCGGAGAGGCACCTCGGGATCGGACTCGAGCACCATCCGCAGCGGCTTGGCCTCGTCCCACGCCAGGCGGGCGTCGCGCTGCACGATGCGATAGGCCGAGTCCCGGTCCATGCCCGACGCCACCAGGGCGAGCAACACGGCCTGGCTGAACACCAAGCCGTGCGACCGATCGAGGTTCTCCCGCATCCGGTCGGGGTGGACGACGAGGCCGTCGACGAGCGCGGTCATCTTTCGCAGAACGTAATAGGCGACGAGGCTGGCATCGGGCAGGATCACCCGCTCGACCGAGCTGTGGGAGATGTCGCGCTCGTGCCAGAGGGCCACGTCCTCCAGCCCGGGACCCACGTAGCCGCGGAGGACCCGGGCGAGACCCGACAGCCGCTCGGCCACGATGGGGTTGCGCTTGTGGGGCATGGCGGAGCTGCCCTTCTGCCCCGATGCGAACGGCTCCTCGACCTCACCGACCTCGGTGCGCTGGAGATGCCGTATCTCGGTGGCGAAGCTCTCCACGCTGGCACCGACCGACGCGCAGGCCCAGAGGTACTCGGCGTGACGGTCACGCGCCACCACCTGGGTCGCGGGCACCGGACGCAGGCCCAGCGCGGCGCACACCCTGGTCTCCACCGCGGGGTCGATGTTCGAATACGTGCCGACCGCGCCGGAGAGCTTGCCCACGGCCACCGCCCGCCGGGCGGCCTCGAGGCGCCGGCGGTCGCGCTCGGCCTGCAGGCACCAGAGCGCCAGCTTCCCCCCGAAGGTGATCGGCTCGGCGTGGATCCCGTGGGTGCGGCCGACCATGGCGACATCGGCCAGCTCGCGGGCCCGGCGCTCGAGCGTAACGACCAGCTCGCCGCTGGCCTGCAGCAGCAGGTCGGCGGCCGCACTGAGGGTGACACCGAGGGCCGTGTCGACCACGTCGGAGGACGTCAGGCCGTAGTGGACCCACGCGCCGGCCGGGGGGCCGATGGCGTCCTGCACCACGTCCACGAAGGCGGCGACGTCGTGATCGGTCACCCGCTCCCGCTCGGCGATGGCCGAGATCGTGCCCGCGGTGATGACCGGCGCCCGCTCCCGCACGGCCGCGGCGTCGGCCTCGGGGACGACGCCCAGCTGCGACCAGGCCTCGACGGCGAGGACCTCGATCTCCAGCCAGGTGCGGAACCTCGCCTCGTCGGTGAACAGCTCCGCCATCTCCGGAAGCGAGTAGCGGGGGATCACCTCGCCCCGCCCGCCCGGAACTCGGCCAGCTGACGGGCCAGCTTCTCGTCGGTCACGGCCAGCATCTCCACGGCCAGGATGGCAGCGTTGGCGGCCCCGTCGATGGACACCGTGGCGACCGGTATGCCGCGCGGCATCTGCACCGTGGAGTACAGGGCGTCCTGGCCGGACAGCGGGCCGCCGGAGAGCGGCACTCCGATGACCGGCAGGGTCGTGTGGGCGGCGACGGCCCCGGCCAGGTGGGCTGCCAGTCCGGCGCCACAGATCATGGCGACGAAGCCTTCCTCCCGGGCAGTACGGGCGAAGGCGGCGAGCTCGTCCGGGCTCCGGTGGGCCGACAGCACCCGCTCGTCGGCCTCGACGCCGAAGCGCTCGAGCATCTGTGTCGCCGGCGTCATCCGCTCGCGATCGCTCGGCGAGCCCATGAGGACCGCAACTCTCATCGTCTTGCCTCCGGGACGGTTCCGGCCGAGGCCAGCTCGGCGACATCGTGTCGGTAGTGGACGCCGGACCAGCGCACGCGACCTGCCGCCTGGTAGGCCCGGTGCCGCGCCTCGGCCAGCGTCGATCCGATGGCGGTCACGTCGAGCACCCGACCACCCGCGGTGACGAGCTGACCCCGCTCGTCCGTGGCTGTGCCGGCGTGGAAGAGCATGACCCCGTCCACGGCGCTCGCGTCCTCCAGCCCCCCGATGACGTCACCCCGGCGAGGATGGGACGGATACCCGGCGGCCGCCAGCACCACGGTGACGCAGGCGTCGTCGGCGAAGGACGCGTCGCCGCGCAGATGGCCGGCGGCCGCCTCGGCCAGCAGCCCGGCCACGTCGCCGACAAGGCGAGGGAGCACGGCCTGGGCCTCGGGATCGCCGAAGCGCACGTTGTACTCGACGACCTTGGGACCAACCGGCGTGAGCATGAGGCCGGCGTACAGCACGCCCCGGTAGTCGATGCCACGCCGTCGCAGCGCGGCCACCAGTGGCTCCACCGCCTGCTCGACGACGGTGTCCACGACCTCCGGGCCGGCCATCGGGACGGGCGAGTACGCACCCATGCCGCCGGTGTTCGGCCCGAGGTCACCGTCGCCGACGCGCTTGAAGTCCTGGGCCGGAGCCAGCGGCAGCACACGCTGACCGTCGCACAGCACCAGCAACGACAGCTCGTGGCCCGTGAGCCCCTCCTCGATCACGATCCGGTGCCCGGCGGCGCCGAAGGCCCGACCCGACAGCTTGGCTTCGACGTCGGCCGCCGCCTCGGCGAGCGACTCGGTCACCAGCACGCCCTTGCCCGCCGCCAGCCCGTCCGTCTTGACCACGTACGGAGGCGATGTCGCCGCCAGATGACGGAGGGCAGGATCGAGCTCGGTGAACGTCTCGTGCGCGGCGGTCGGCACACCGGCTTCGCCGAGAACGTCCTTCATCCAGGCCTTCGAGCCCTCGAGTCGGGCGCCGTCGGCTCCCGGACCGAGCACCAGGCGGCCGTCCGCCCGCAGCCGATCGGCCAGCCCGTCCACGAGCGGTGCCTCGGGCCCGATCACGTACAGGTCGGCCTCGATCTCCTCGGGGGGAGCGGGTGTGGACGTCATCCGACCCGGTGTCGCGATACCCGGGTTCCCGGGGGTCACGACCACCTCGGCCGTACGGGCCAGGACGTGGGCCAGGGCATGCTCCCGCCCGCCGGAGCCGAGCACGCACACCTTCATGCTCATGCGGCGAAGCGCACGAACTGCTCCCGGCCAGGTCCCACACCCACCAGGCTGACCGGCACGCCGGCCTGCGTCGACAGGAAATCGACGTAGTCGCGGGCCTCCTGGGGCAGCTGCGACAGCGCCGTCACCTGGGACAGGTCGGTCCGCCAGCCGGGCAGCTCCTCGTACACGGGCCGGATCTGGTGCAGTACCGACTGGTGGTAGGGCACGTGCTCGTAACGCACCCCGTCGGCCTCGTAGGCGACGCACACCTTCAACGTCTCGAAGGTATCGAGCACGTCGAGCTTGGTGAGGGCGATCTCCGAGAGCGAGTTGAGGTGCACGGCGTGGCGCAACATCACGGCGTCGAACCAACCGGTTCGCCGTCGCCGGCCCGTGTTGGTGCCGAACTCGTTTCCCCGGTCGACCATGAGCGCACCATTGTCGTCATGGAGCTCTGTCGGGAACGGGCCCGATCCCACCCTGGTGACGTACGCCTTGGCGATCCCGATGACGCGGGAGATGTCCCGCGGCCCGATGCCCGATCCGGTACAGGCGCCCCCGGCGCACGGGTTCGACGAGGTGACGAAGGGGTACGTGCCGTGGTCCAGATCGAGGAACGTCGCCTGGGCCCCCTCCAACAGGATGCTCGACTCCTGCGCCAGGGCCCGGTGGACCAGGGCGACCGTGTCGTCGACCATCGGCTCGATCCTGGGCGCGAGCTCCCCCAGGTAGTTGTCGACGATGTCGTCGGCCGATAGCGGCAGGCGGTTGTACACCTTGGCCAGGACGGCGTTCTTCTCTTTCAGCGCCACCTCGAGCTTCTGTCGGAAGATCTTCGGGTCGAGCAGGTCCTGGACCCGGAGCCCGACCCTGGCCGCCTTGTCGGCGTAGGCGGGACCGATCCCCCGCTTGGTCGTCCCCAGTCGGTTCTTGCCCAGGTAACGCTCGGTCACCCGATCCAGCTCGTGGTGATAGGGCATGATCAGGTGGGCGTTGCCGCTGACCTTGAGCCGGCTGCAGTCGATGCCTTTCTGCCCGAGGGTGTCGATCTCGTCGATGAGCACGGCCGGGTCCACGACCACGCCGTTGCCGATGACCGGGGTGATGTGGTCGTACAGCACCCCGCTCGGGACCAGCTGGAGAGCGAAGGTCTCGCCGTCGACCACGAGGGTGTGGCCGGCGTTGTGCCCGCCCTGGTAGCGGACCACGAGCTGCATCTCCCGGGCGAGCAGGTCGGTGAGCTTGCCCTTTCCCTCGTCGCCCCACTGGGTTCCGACGACCACGGTCGCGGGCACGCGCCTCCTCATGACCGATCTCAACGGCGAGCCGAGCATACCGGGGCCCGTGGGTGGGTGCTCCCGCCCCCGGGCCGAGCTGCGCCGCGTCGCAGCCGCGGCTCAGCGGCGGCGGCCCCGGTAGGGCACCGGCGACTGGCTGAGCGGGACGAGGTCCCGCCGATAGTGGCGGTGGGTGCGCTCGATGGCCTCGCGCGCCTCGCGGCGGGCCTCGACCAGCTCCCGACCCAGCCCCTCGACCAGGGCCTCCAGCTCGATGACCCGACGCACGCCCTCGAGGTTGAGGCCGGCGTTGGTCAGCTCCTGGATCCGCCGCAGGCGCTCGATGTCGCGCTCGCTGTAGCGTCGGCTCCCGCCGCCGGTCCGGGCCGGGTCGACGAGGCCCTTCCGCTCGTAGATGCGCAACGTCTGGGGATGGACTCCTGCCAGCTCGGCGGCCACCGAGATCACGTACACCGCCCGGCTGCTCACCGGCACAGGCTGCGGGTCCGGTCGTCGCATGGTCGTCATGGTCGCGTCACACCCCCAGGTGATCTCTCGGGGACTCCTCGGAGGCCGTTGCCAGCGCCTCCACGGCCTCGCGCTGGGCGTCCGTCAGGTGAGGCGGCACTGCCACCTGCACCGTGACCAGCAGGTCCCCCGGCTTCTTGCCGCCAGGCACGCCTCTCCCCCGGACCCGGAAGGTCCGCCCCGAAGGAGTCCCCGGGGGCACCCGCAGGCTCACCGGCCCGTCGAGGGTCGGCACCCGGATGGTGGCCCCGAGCGCCGCTTCGGAGAAGGTGAGCGGAACGGTGAGGGTGAGATCCCGTCCCCGGCGACCGAACAGCTCGTGATGAGCGACGCGCACGATCACGTAGAGGTCGCCGGCCGGACCGTTGTTGCGGCCAGGTCCGCCCCGGCTCTTGACCCGGATGCGCTGGCCGTCCACCACGCCCGGCGGGATCCGCACCCGCACCTGGCGGGCGCGGAGCTCGGCACCAGTGCCGTGGCAGGTGGGGCACGGCGTCTCGATACGCACGCCCCGGCCTCCGCACGTCGGGCAGGGCTGGCTGAACGAGAAGAGGCCCTGGTTGTCGTCGAGCACTCCGCGCCCGCCACAGCGCGGGCACACGGTCGGTGCCGTGCCCGGCGCCGCGCCGGTGCCCCGACAGGTGTGGCACGGGGCATCGCCCGTCACGTTGACCGTGGTCGTGACGCCCTCCACCGCGTCCTGGAAGGACAGGTGCAACTCGGCCTCGAGATCGGAGCCGCGTTGGGGCCCCGCACCCCGAGCGGTGCGGCCGCCCCTCCCGAAGATGCCACCGAGCAGATCGCCAAGCCCTCCCGCGCCTCCAGCGCCAGTCGCGTCCTCATAGCGGAAGGTGTAGTCCTGGCCTCCCGCGGCACCCGGGCCGCCGGCACCACCGAAGCCACCGAAGTTGGCGCCGACGGGACCGAGCCGCCGGACCTCGTCGTACTCCTTCCGCTTCTCCGCGTCGCCGAGGACCTCGTAGGCGGCGGTGATCTCCTTGAAGCGGTCCTCCGAGCCCGGGTTGGCGTCCGGGTGGTACTGCTTGGCCAGATTGCGATAGGCGCGCGTGACCTCCTTCTCGCTCGCCGACTCGGCGACGCCGAGAACCTGGTAGTAGTCCTTCTCGAACCACTCCCGCTGCGGAGCCATGTTGTCTGTCGCCTCGCTAGCCCTTGACCTTCACCATGGCCGGGCGCAAGACCCGACCCTTCCAGCGGTAGCCCGCCCGCAGCACATCGCTGACCTCGGGCTCCTTGTCCCCCTCTTCGTGCATCACGGCGTCGTGCTGATTGGGATCGAACGGCTGACCGCCGGGATCGATGCGCTCCAAGCCCTCCTTCTCGAGCACGTCGACGAGGGTGGACGCGATCGGCGCCAGGGCCTTGCCCTCTGGTGAGTCACCTGCGTGGGCGACCGCCAGGTCGAGGGCGTCGAGAATCGGAAGGAGCTTGACGACCAGCCCCTCGGCTGCCCGCTCGAGGTGCTCGGTCTGCTGCTTGAGGACCCGCTTCTTGTAGTTCTCGAAGTCGGCCTGCAGCCGGCGCAGCGCGTCGAGATACTCGTCCCGCTGGGTGGCGAGCGCGGCCAGTGACGGGTCGTCGGCGATCGCCGCGCCCGCGTCCACCGGCTCTCCGATCACGCCGACCTCACTCACCTGGCTGTCGCCGTCCTCTCCTTCTCGGACGCCGCTGTCCTGGTCGCCACTGTGGCTCTCGGCTCGGTCCTCGTGCTCACCGTGCTCCGGCTCGGGCGCCGGCCCGGCACCACCCTCGGCGTGGTCCTCGGGACCGTCCGTGGGCGGCGCCTCGGCGGTGCGTGGACGAGGCTCGGGCCCGAGTCCGCCGGCTCCTGTCGGCCTGAACCCGCCCTCGCTCATGCGCCGCGCCCGTGCTCGCCCTCGTCGACGATCTCGGCGTCGACGACCTCGTCGTCGGCGGGCTGCTGCTGGCCCTCGGCACCACCGGCCTGGCCACCGTCCTGGCCGCCGGCCGCGGCCGACGGTCCGGCCTGCTCGTACAGGCGGGAGGCGAACTCCTGGCTGGCCGTGACCAGCGTCTCGGTCGCGCCTCGGATGGCCTCGACGTCGGAGCCGGCGAGCGCCTCCTTGAGCGACGACAGACCCTGCTCGACCTTCTCCTTCTCGGGGCCGGAGATCTTGTCGCCCTGCTCACGCAGCAGCTTGTCGGTCTGGTAGACGAGGGTGTCGGCGTTGTTGCGGACCTCGGCCTCCTCACGGCGGCGGCGGTCCTCAGCCGCGTGGGCATCGGCGTCGCGGACCATGCGGTCGATGTCGTCCTTCGGCAGGGAGGACTGGCCGGTGATCGTCATCGACTGCTCCTTGCCGGTGGCGCGGTCCTTGGCCGAGACGTGCACGATGCCGTTGGCGTCGATGTCGAAGGTGACCTCGATCTGGGGCACGCCACGCGGAGCCGGAGGCAGGTCGACGAGCTGGAACTTGCCCAGCGTCTTGTTGTAGGACGCCATCTCCCGCTCGCCCTGCAGGACGTGGATCTCGACCGACGGCTGGCCGTCATCGGCGGTGGTGAACACCTCGGTCCTCTTGGTGGGGATGGTCGTGTTGCGCTCGATGAGCTTGGTCATGATCCCACCCTTGGTCTCGATGCCGAGGGACAGCGGGGTCACGTCGAGCAGCAGCACGTCCTTGACGTCGCCCTTGAGCACGCCGGCCTGGATGGCGGCGCCGATGGCCACGACCTCGTCGGGGTTGACGCCCTTGTGGGGCTCCTTGCCGGTCAGCTCCTTCACCAGATCCTGGATGGCGGGCATCCGGGTGGCACCACCGACCAGGATCACGTGATCAACGCGATCCCGCGACAACCCTGCGTCGGAGATGGCGGACTCGAACGGTCCGCGGCAGGCGTCGACCAGGTCGGAGGTCAGCTCCGACAGCTTGGCCCGCGTCAGCTTGAGATCGAGGTGCTTGGGGCCCTCGGAGGTGGCCGTGATGAAGGGCAGGTTGACCTGGGTCTCCTGCACGCTGGACAGCTCGACCTTGGCCTTCTCGGCTGCCTCCTTCAGACGCTGGAGCGCCATCTTGTCGGCTGACAGGTCGACGCCCTCGGTGTTCTTGAACGTCGTCACCAGCCAGTCGATGATGCGCTGGTCCCAGTCGTCGCCCCCGAGGTGGGTGTTGCCGGAGGTGGACTTGACCTCGAAGACACCCTCGCCGATGTCGAGGACCGACACGTCGAAGGTGCCACCGCCGAGGTCGAAGACGAGGACCGTCTGGTCCTTGCCCTCCTTGTCCAGCCCGTACGCCAGGGCGGCGGCGGTGGGCTCGTTGATGAT
>DASXCO010000005.1 GCA_036491125.1 Acidimicrobiales bacterium
GCCACCGAGACCAAGAAGGACGGTGACGATGGAAGTCCGAACGGTCTCCGAGCTCTCTGCACGCGTCAACCGACTCGAAGCGCGCGTCGCCGAGGATCGCCGGCTGATCGCGTCCCAACAGGAAGCGATCGGGTTCCAGCAGGCGATGATCCAAGAGCTGTCCGATGCCTACGACCTGTTCGAGACCGCCGTGATCGAGATGGCGAACCACGATCCGGACAGCAGGTCCTCCTCACACAAGCCCAACCTTCGCTTGCTGCGCTAGCTGCCGCAGCTGAACCAGCTCAACTCGCCGGCACCGTTCACCGATTCGTCCCGGGCGGCTTCCGGCCGCGCGCCGTAGCGCGCGAGACTGGCCGCGACGATTCCGGGGTGGGATGAGCGCTGAAGGAAGACTTCGGTGCTGGGGGCGTGGCCGGCGTCCAAAGTCGCGGCTGCTGCGGGTCGTTGTGCTGGTCGGCGGCGTGGCCGCGGCGCGTGCTGTCGGGTCCCGCTGGCTGCAGACCGAGCATCGCGGGGCTCACCGTGGTGACGACGAGCGCCGCGACGACGGGGTCGTGCTCCACGGCCCCGACGAGGAGGCCTGCCGGCGGCGGGCCCGGGCCGGACACGCCGATGCCATGTGCGATCTCGGCGTGATGCTCGCCGGGCGGGGGCAGGTCGCCGAGGCCACCGAGCTCTTCGCCGGCGCCGCCCGGTCCGGTTATGCCCGGGCCATGTACAACCTTGCCGTCTTGTCGGAGGTGAACGACCCCAGCAAGGCCGAGGAGTGGTACCTACGTGCTGCCGGCGCGGGTCAGACCGACGCCATGTACAACCTCGGCGTCGGCCTGGAGCAACAGGGCCACGTGGGCGATGCCGAGCGGTGGTACCGGCGGGCGGCCGGGACGGAGCACCTCCACGCCATGAACAACCTGGGTGTGATGCTCCAGCGGCGGGACGAGGTCGGCGAGGCGCGGATCTGGTTCCAGCGGGCCGCCCAGGCGGGTCAGGTCGACGCCATGGGGAACCTGGGCGCGCTGCTCGCGCGGCGCGGGCAGCTGTCGGAGGCCGAGGCGTGGCTCCGCCGGGCCGCCGAGTCCGGGCAGGTCGAGGCCATGGGCCGCCTCGGGGAGATGCTCCAGATGCGGGGGGAGACGGGCCAGGCCGAGGAGTGGTACCGCAGGGGCGCCCAGGCCAACGCCTGAGGGTCGAGGCACCAATAAAGTCAGGGGTGCGCTGATCCGGCGACCAACGGGGGTGGCGGTGAGCGAGACCACGAAGGATGCCGGCGGACTGTCCTTCTCGAGCCCCGTCGGGCGGTGGGTCCTCCTGGCGACCGTGCTGGGGTCGGGCGTCGCCTTCCTGGATGCCACCGTGGTGAACGTGGCCCTGCCCAGCATCGGGCGGGACTTCGGCGTCGGTCTCGCCGACCTGCAGTGGACGGTCACGGGGTACACGCTCACGCTGTCGGCCTTCCTGCTGCTCGGGGGGGCCCTGGGAGATCGCTACGGCCGACGGCGGCTGTTCGTGATCGGCCTCGTGTGGTTCGCCGTCGCGTCTCTCGTGTGCGGGCTCGCTCCGTCGGCCCCGCTGCTCATCGTGGCCCGGGCCATCCAGGGCATCGGTGGCGCGCTGCTCACGCCGGGGAGCCTGGCGATCATCGAGGCGAGCTTCCGCCCTGATGACCGCGGTCGAGCAATCGGAGCGTGGTCCGGGCTCGGCGGGGTCTTCGGCGCCATCGGCCCCCTCCTCGGGGGTGTGCTGGTGACCCTGGTGACCTGGAGGCTCGTGTTCCTGATCAACCTCCCGTTGGCCGCCCTGGCCGTCTGGGTCGCCAGGCGCCATGTCCCCGAGTCGTCGAAGGGCGGTGAGCAAGGTCCCCTCGACATCCAGGGCCCGGTGCTGGCCGTGCTCGGCCTGGGCGGGGTGACCTATTCGCTCATCGAGGGTCCGGCTCGAGGCTGGACCTCACCCGCCACCCTCGCCGTGATCGGGGCGGGCGGGCTCCTGCTCATCGGGTTCCTGGTCAACGAGGCCCGAGCCCGCGATCCCCTGCTGCCGCTGTCGATCTTCCGGTCGCGGATCTTCGCCGGTGCCAACGAGGCCACCTTCGCCATCTACGCGGCATTGGGCACGGTCACGTTCCTCGGTGTCCTGCAGCTCCAGCAGGTGCTCCACTACTCGGCGTTGTCGGCCGGTCTGGCGCTCCTTCCGCTGACGCTGATCCTCCTGGCCCTGTCGTCTCGTTCCGGGAAGCTGGCCACCCAGATAGGGCCGAGGATCCCAATGACCGTCGGGCCGCTGGTGGCGGCAGTGGGGATGGCCTTGTTCGCCCGGGTCGTGCCTGGCGCCAGCTACGCCTCCAGCGTCCTGCCCGCGGCCATCGTCCTGGGCCTCGGCATGACGCTCACCGTTCCCGCCCTGACCACCACCGCGCTCGGTGCGGTCGACTCCGAGCGGGCAGGGGTGGCGTCGGCGGTCAACAACGATGTCGCCCGCTTCGCCGCCTTGGCGGCGGTGGCGATCATCCCGGCTCTGGCAGGCATCAGCACCGCGGGCTCTGCCATCAACACCGCCGCCTTCTCCTCCGGCTACCGGGTGGCCATGTTCATCTCGGCCGGGCTGTGCGCGTCGGCCGGGCTGATCTCCTTCGTGACCATTCGAGGGCCTCGACGCGCTTGCGCGCCCGCAACGGGCTTCAGCTGCCCGCTGGTCGGTCCTCCCGCGGAGGATCCGGGATGGACGGCCCGACGGCTACGGCTCGCGACCGCCGGCCCGGCAGATGAGCTCGAGGGAATGGCTGGCCCAGGAGGCCAGCTCGAGGGAATGGCTGGCCCGGGAGGCCAGCTCGAGGGAATGGCCGGCCCGGCGGTCGCAGGCGAGGGAGTGGATGGCGGCGATGAGAGCGATTGACTCGGATCAGCTCGCAGCCAAGCTCGGGCGGCCGGCGGCGAGCATGTCCGCCCTGCGGGGCCTGGGCGCGGAGCAGATCGGACTGCTGAGCGACGCCATCGACGAGGCGGTGGCGACCCGGCGGCGGGCCATCGACGAGTCGTTCCGCGCCGCGCTCCCTCCGCTCCCCCGCCGGCTCGTGGTCTGGATCCTGCAATTGGCAGACGGTGGCTCCGGCACGCCCGAGGGCGGGGGCAGGATCTCGTGAGCCAGCTCGCCATCCAGTCGGAGCTCGACAAGCTCGGATTGACGCTCGACGTCGATACCGAGGAGCTCCGCTTCCTCGACCACGTCGACGCGGAGCAGCTGCGTGGCCTGCGGATGGCGATCTACGAAGTGCTGTACCGCGAGGATCGGGTGCTGTTCGGGCGAATGGCTGCCGTGGCCAAGCGCCTGCCCGTCGCCGTCACACTGCAGATCGCCCACCGCCTCGGGCCCCTGTTGACGGCGAGGGTCGCGTCCGAGATGCCCCACGGGCGAGGCGTCGAGATCGCCAGGAGGATGTCGACCACCTTCGCCGCGGACGTGTGCGTCGATCTCGATCCCCGCCGCACGCGCGATCTCGTCGCCAACCTGCCAACCGCCTGGGCGGTCGACGTGGCGTTGGAACTGGCTCGGCGTGGCGACTTCGTCACGATGAGCCGGTTCGTGGATTTCGTGTCGGACGAAGCCGTACGGGGAGTGGTCGAGGCGATCGAGGACGAGGCGGCCCTGCTGCGGGTCGCCTTCTATATGGGCTCCAAGAACCGCATGGACCATTTCTTCGGCATGCTTCCTTCCAAGCGCCTCGAAGCGCTCATAGTGCGTGTGGAAGACGAGCCGGACGAGCTGCTCCCCGCGCTGCTGTCACTGCTCATCCACGTGAGCTACGGCCTCAAGCGGGAGCTCGGAGACATCGCAGCCGCCCAGGACGAGTCTGTGCTGACCGGCTACGTGCGGGCTACCCAGCGACAAGACCTGTGGCCGGACATCCTGCCCGTGGTCGCGGCCATGTCCGAGCCCTCTCGGCGCAAGGTCGTCAATCTGCCGATCCTGAAGGAACCGGCCGTGCAGGAGCGAGTGGTGGCCGCCGCCGACCACCACACCC
>DASXCO010000006.1 GCA_036491125.1 Acidimicrobiales bacterium
CAGCGCTTGATCGCGACATCGCCGGCGATCAGCCCGCCGTCGCGCCCCGACAGGGCGGCGGTAACCGCGTTCAGCCCCTCGGCGAAGCGGGCGACCAGATTCTCCTTGTTCGTGCCCATGATGGTGAAGTCGTCCTCGAGCGAGCCAGCGGCGACGCCCAGTCCGACCCGGCCGGGAAAGCGCGCGGCGAGCCAAGCCAGTTCCTCCGCCACCAGCGCCCAGGGGCGGAGCGGCAGCAACAGCGGGCACGGCGCAGCCCAGCTCTCATGCATCGCTTCCAGCAGCCAGCCGGCCATCTGCACCGGGTTCGGCAGGTAGCCGCCGAAGCCGCCGTGATGCTCGCTGGTCATCACCCCGTCGAAGCCGTGGCGGTCAGCCAGGGCAGCCTGGTCCCGGAGCTCGTCGACGATGCCCGTCGCGGGCAGCTCGGTGTGCGGGTACAGCCGGAGCGAGACCGAGCCCCGCGCCAGCGGCGCGACGCTCACCTGCTGACGAGGGACTGGACGAGCACCCCGAGCGTGAAGTCGAACAGCTTCTCCTCGTCCACGGGGTGCGTGAGGTGCTCCAGGAGCTCGGGTGCGTCAGGCACGTCGTCCGCCGTCCACAGCTCCTCGGGCGTCTGGCGCTGGGCGGGCTGGCGCTGGACCTGCCGGTCGACCAGGACCGAGCCGATGACGAGGTTGAGGACGGCTTGGACGGCCACGGCCGCTTCGGCCCCGTCGAGCCCGGCGGCGGCGAGCTCGCGGACCAGCACCCTCCGGGCCGGCTGGAAGAGCGCCGCCGTCCGGCCCTGACGATGGACCACCCCCACCAGATCGGGCTGCCGCAGCAGCGTCTGGCGCAGCGAGCGGCCGATCGACATGATCCGCTCGTCGGGCCGGCGGCCGCGCACGTGGACCGGCCCGAGTTGGGCGATGATCCGCTCCACGAGGCCATCGAGCAGGGCCTGCTTGTCCCCGACGTGCCAGTAGATGGCGGTGACGGCAACCCCCAGCTTGGCCGCCAGCGCCCGGACCGTGAGCCGCTCGATTCCGTCGCTCTCGAGGATCTCGAAGGCGGTGTCCAGGATCTGGTCGCGCGACAGCGCCACGTCCCGGGTGCCGGGGCGCGGCCCTCGAGCTCGACCGGGTTGACCCTTTCGACCACCCATGTAACAATGCTACATAAGTATGGAGCACTACGTGATCATCTCCGCCGACTGTCACGGCGGAGCCGAGCTGCACGAGTACCGGGACTACCTCGAGCACCGCTACCACGAGCGCTTCGACGCCTGGGCGCGCGAGTACGCCATCCCCTACGAGGACCTCATGGGGGACGAGGGCAGGCGGAACTGGGACCACGGTCGGCGGCTGGCCGACCTCGAGCGCGACGGCATCGTCGCCGAGGTCGTGTTCCCCAACACGATCCCGCCCTTCTACCCCGAGCCCTCGCTCAAGGTGCAGATGCCGGGCGCGACCGAGGGCGACCTCGAGCTGCGCTGGGCCGGGCTGCGGGCCCACAACCGCTGGCTGGCCGACTTCTGTGCCGCCGCTCCCGGTCGGCGGGCCGGGATCGCCCAGATCATGCTGCACGACGTCGAGGCCGCCGTTCGCGAGATCGAGTGGGCGGCGGAGGCCGGGCTCACCGGCGGCATCCTCCTTCCCGGCGCGCCGCCGGGCTCGGGGGTGGAGCCGCTGTACTCACCTGCGTACGAGCCGTTGTGGAAGGCCTGCGCGGACGCAGGCCTCCCCCTCAATCATCACAGCGGGAGCGCGGTGCCGCCGATGGGCGATCAGCCGGTCGACAACGTGATGTTCCTGCTGGAAGTGACGTGGTGGGCCCACCGGGCGCTCTGGCACCTGATCTTCGGCGGTGTCCTCGAGCGCCACCCCTCGCTCCAGCTGGTGTTCACCGAGCAGGGAACGTCGTGGATCCCCGAGACCCTCGGGACTCTGGATTACTTCTTCTCGCGCATGGGCTCGTCGACGGGCTCCCAGGAGCAGGAGTGGGGCGCCGAGGTCGTCGGCAAGCTGTCGATGCGTCCGAGCGAGTACTGGGCCCGGCAGTGCCACGTCGGGTCGAGCTTCATGCGTCCGACCGAGGCGGCGCTGCGCCACGTGGTCGGGCTGGACAAGATCATGTGGGGAAGCGACTACCCACACAAGGAGTCGAGCTATCCGTTCAGCCGCGCCGCCTTGCGGCGTACCTTCGCGGGCATCGACCCGGCCGAGGTGCAGCAGATGCTGGGCAAGAACGCGGCCCGGCTGTACGGGTTCGACATCGACCGCCTGTCAGAGGTGGCGGCGCGGGTGGGCCCGACCTATGAGGAGATCGACCGGGTCCTGCCGGTCGAGGAGATCCCGGCAGGGGCCGCGCGGTGCCCGGCCTTCGCCGGCTGACTGACACAAGGGGGCGTGATGGCCACGGTCAGGTACGGAGCGAGGTCGGAGGAGCAGCTGCGCAACCGGGAGGTGGAGGCGACCTCGGTCGACGTGTGGGCCACGACGCTGGTGGCCACCTACCTGACCGATCCCGACGTCATCGCCGCCGTGCTGCCGCCGCCGATCGAGCCCGGTGGCGAACCGCAGGTGAAGGTCACGATCGCCACAGTCGACATCTCGGGCTATGCGACCTTCGGAGCCGGCAGCTTCTCGGTGCGGGCCCGGCACGAGGGGACCGACGGCTACTACGCCCTGCTGATGCCCATGACCACCGAGCAGTCCGTGATCGGGGGACGGGAGACCTTCGGTGAGCCCAAGAAGCTGGGCCAGGTGACCCTGGAGCGCGACGGCGACCGCGTAGCGGGCCAAATTTCCCGCATGGGCGTCGACATCGTCACCGTGACCGGGCGCGTGTCGGGCGAGTTGGAGCTGCCGGGAGAGGAGAACCGCACCGACTTCTACTTCAAGTTCCTTCCGGCGCCTGACGGCAAGGGCTTCGACACCGACCCGGCGCTGGTGTATTGCCACCGCCGGGAGCAGACCCGCAAGCTGGAGCGCGTCGACGGGGAGGTCAGCCTGGGCGAGTCGCGCTTCGACCCGGTCGCGGACCTTCCCGTACGCCAGCTGGGTCAGATCATCCTGGCCGAGCGGAGCAGCATCCAGCGGGGCGAGATCCACGGCACGGTGCCGGGGGAATGGCTCCGGCCCTACGTTCACCAGCGCTACGACGACCTGTCGCCGGTGGGTGAGGAGTAGCGGATGGAGCTGGCGGGGGTCGCCGTCGTCACAGGTGGTGCCGGCGGGATCGGCCGGGCCATGGGGGAGCGGTTCGCCCGGGCGGGGATGCGGGTCGTGCTCGCGGACGTCGAGAAGGGCCCCCTCGAGCGGGCGGTTGCCGAGCTACGGACCCAGTCGCTCGAAGTGACCGGGGTCGTCACCGACGTGACCCGCTACCACTCTGTCGAAGCGCTGCGTGATCGCACCCTGGAGCTGTACGGAGGCGTCAACCTGGTGTGCAACAACGCCGGCATCGGTGCCGGCGCCGAGGGCGCGCTGTGGGAGCACGAGCTGAACGACTGGCGGTGGGCCTTCGGGGTGAACGTCTACGGCGTGATCCACGGCATCAACGCCTTCGTGCCCGCCATGCTGGCCCGCGGCGAGGAGGGTCATGTCGTGAACACGTCGTCGGGAAACGGTGGCGTTGCCCCGCTGCCCGGCACTCCCCAGTACGCGGTGACGAAGGCGGCCGTTGTGACTCTCACTGAGTGCCTCTTCGCCCAGCTCCAGGAGTCGGGTGCGCCGATCGGAGCCTCTGTGCTGTTCCCGGGACCGAACATGCTGCGAACCGGGATCTTCACCTCGTGGCGCAACCGGCCGGCGGAGCTGGCCAAGGAGCGCCCCCGCGCGACCCCTTACGCGACGATCGAGGACATCGAGGCCCAGATGCGCGCCGCGGGCATCGAGCCCAATTACACCGAGCCGGAGGAGGTTGCGGAGCAGGTCGCCGCCGCCGTCGTGGCCCGTGACTTCTGGATCCTGCCCTCGAGCGCCCAGACCGACAGCCAGATCCAGGGTCGGGCCGAGTCGATGCTGAAGCGGGAGAACCCGACCTACCTGCGGGCGGTACCGGGATGACGACGCCGCTGGTGT
>DASXCO010000007.1 GCA_036491125.1 Acidimicrobiales bacterium
CGAGTCTACGCTGACGGGCGCATGGCTGACTGGGCCACCATCACGTCTGCGGGTACGGCCGCCGGGACGCTGGTCCTCGCCTTGGCCACCTTCTCGTCGGTTCGCTCGGCCAACAGGGCGGCGCGAGTCGCCGAGCGCTCGCTCCAGGTCGGACTACGACCGCTCCTTCTGCCGTCGCGGTTCGAGGACCCCGTGGTCAAGGTCAACTTCCTCGACGAGCACCTGATGCACGCCCGTGGCGGTATGGGCGCGGTGGACGAGGCCGAAGGCAACTTCTACATGGTCATGAGCGTGCGCAACGCGGGATCCGGCCTGGCCATCCTCCACGGCTGGTTCCTGCCCCAGGAACCGGAGGGCAATCGGGCCGAGTGGGCGACGACGATGACCCCGCCCGAGCCCGAGCAGTTCCGCCGACTGAACCGGGACATCTACGTGGCGGGCAACGACGTCGGGTTCTGGCAGGGCGCCCTTCGCGACTCGCAGGACCCCTGCTACCCGGCCGTCCGCAAAGCCGTGGAGGACCGCACTGCGCTCCTGGTCGACCTGCTCTACGGCGACCAGGACGGTGGGCAGCGGACGATCAGCCGCTTCCGGCTCTCGGTTCGAGGGGAGGGCCCGGAGCGGCTCGCCACCGTTGCCCGCCACTGGTTTCTCGATCGCGCGGACCCCCGGTAGCGGCGGCCAGCCCTCCCGGCCACTCCCGGCCGGGCTGCGCCAGCTCGTTCTCCAGAAAGGCGGCGACGTCGCTCTCGCCCGCGGCCCGGATCCCGACGATCGGCGTCACGGCGACGATGCCCCGGCCTACCAACGCGGTGTCGGTATCCGGATCCAACTCGACCTCGGTGTCCCGCAGCTCGATCTGGAGCTTCCCGCCGCCGGCATCGGTGATGGCACTGCGAACAGTGCCGAAAGACGCCAGGTGAGCGAGGCTGACCCCGGTGAGATCCGACATGGGCACGTTCGGCACGTTGAGGTTGATCACCGTCGTCGGCGGCGCGCCGATCAGCCATCTCGTCGCCAGCACCGCCACCCGGGCGGCGGTGTCCCAGTGGATCTCGTCACCCGCACCCGTGCTCACCGCCAGGCCGGAGATACCGAAGTTGGCCGCCGTGAGCGCCGCGCCGACGGTGCCGGAGTGCAGGGTCGACCGCCCCGTGTTGTGTCCGGGATTGATGCCCGAGACCACGAGCTCGGGCGGAGTCCCGAAACCGCCCAGGCGGGCCAGCAGGACGATCAGGGCTGGCGGTCCGTCGACCCCCAGGGCCTCCAGCCCTTCCGCACCAGGCAGGGAGACGGACTCGTAGGAGATCCCTTGGCTCTGGGCGACCGGGCCGATGGCCGAGCTGCTGCCGCTGCAGTCCTCGAGCGGCGCCGCCACCAGGAGGTCGTGTCCGTCCCCCTCCATGGCGGCGGCGAGCGCCGCCAGACCGGGACTGCCGACCCCGTCGTCGTTCGTGACCAGTACACGCATGTCGACGGCGAGCTGACGCCGGCTACGCCTGGTCGTCCAGCTCGTCGACCTCGGGGATGCCGAGATCCCAATCGAGGAGGAGGTTTTCCCGCTCGGCGTCTCGAACCACCCGCTCCCGGTTGCGGCGGAACTGTGGGTCGTGGGGAGGCAGCAGCACCAATCGGGCCAGCGTTCGCTGCCGGAACTCCTCGATCAGGGCACGATCGCCGAAATCGGACTGCACCTCCCAGTGGGGGGCAACCGGACCCAGGTAGACCACCCGAACGTGCCCCCGGGGAGGCTGCGGTGCCTCCAGATCCTCGGGCAGCTGCGACATGATCTCCTCCTCGTATTGGCCCTGGTGGCCGTCCCCTCTAGGTTAGTGGGGCGCCATCCCGGGACTCGTCGGCGACGTACACCATCCCAGGAACCAATCGGCCCCTCGTAGCGTTGATGAGGAAACGGAGGTGACATGGACAACGAATGGATGACAGAGGGCAAGTGCCAGGACATGCCCCCTTCGGTCTTCTTCCCCAACGATGGTGTCGGGGTGGAGATCGCACGCCGCATCTGCGTTGACTGCCCGGTCAAGGCTCCGTGTCTGGAGTATGCGCTGCTCAACCGCATCGACCACGGCGTCTGGGGCGGTGCCTCAGAACGTGAGCGCAGGCGGATCGCACGCCGGAGGAGGCTCGAGACGGTCACTGACTCCCGCTGAGGGTGTCGACGACCTCTCGAGACAGCGACCTGAGGTGTCCGAGCAGGCTCAGCTGGTGAGGCTGGGGGATCGACCTGGCGGCGGCCACCACATCGGCAGTGGGCCCGTCTCCGATGGCCGTGAGGACGGTGGGGCCCCCCTGCCAGGTGACCACTTCGCCGCCCGCCCACTGGTAGCTCCGCCTCGACCCCGAGAGGCGACCCGGTTGCTCGAAAATCGATAGTCCGTGCACGCCGTCGCTGTAGACGACTCGTAGGCCTCCGGAGACGGACCCGACCTGCACCCGCTTGTATCCACCGGCCAGCTGTGACGGCGCCGAGTACTCCTCGGAGAGCCGAGGGGGGGCCGGCGTGCTGGTGGACCGGGCCGCTGCCGTGACCGGAGCGCCCGGCGCGTGGGTCAGCCGCAGGGTCAGATCGTCGAACTCCATCGACCGCACCACCGAGCCGTCACTGTCGAGCTCAACCCGGGCGAGGACCAGCCCCGTGGCTTGGTCCACCGTGAGGATCTCTCTGGACCCGGCGCCCGACCAGATCTGCATCTCGGTCGTGGGCCGGCCGGCGACGATCGGCCCGCTGGCCTCGGTCGTGTGGTACTTGCCCGCGAGCGAGGGGAGCGGTCCCACGGTGGCGGGCCACTCCACCACCTGGGATCGGCCCGGTCCGCCCATGCGAATGACGCCGCCGGCACCCTGGACCGGAAGCTGCGCCCGGTGGACACCTGACCGGTCGACCCACGTGAACTGGACGAGGCCGTCGAAGTCGAGTCCTTCGAGGCGCCCGTCGGGGGTCACCGCGGCGCTCCCGCCCGTGCGGGGGGAGACGACAGAGCCCGTCGATGACGTCGGGCCCGCGGCGACGCCGGCGGCGGCAGCCGCCACCGCAAGGGTAGGTATGGCGACGAAGACGCCGGCCAGGAGGAGGACGACCCTCACGACCCGCCGACGGGTCAACTCAGGGACTCGTGGTGGTCGGGACGTCGACGGGGGCCATCTGACTGATGGGGTCGGGACTCGGGGTCGACGTGGCGTGAATGCGCTCGAAGCGGTTGACGGGCGGAGTGATGCTCTGACGAGGCGGGCTCATGGCGAACGCGGTCGCCGCGGTCACGCCCGCGATCACCGACGCGGCGGCAAGGAGCAGCGTGAGCCGCCGGTGGCGTCGCAGCAATCCGGGGACGAAGCTCTCGGGTGGCTTGGGCGTGTCCAGACCCCGCAACAGCTGGCGCGTTCGCTCGATGGCGGCGAGCTCTCGCGAGCAGGTCTCGCAGCCCTGCAGATGGCGGCGGGCGGCGGCCATCTCGTCCGCCGTTAGCTCGCCGTCGAGCAGCGAGCTGAGCCGATCGCCAAGGTGGCCCGCCGCGGGCTCGCCCGCGGGGCGCTGCCAGCGGGAATCTTCGCCGGTCGGCGTGTCGCTGCTCACGACATGGCCTCCCGCAGCAGGGCCCGGCCGCGATGGATCCGGCTGCGCACGGTACCCACCGGGATGTCCAGCGCCTCGCTGATCTGCTGGTAGGACAGCCCGACGACGTCGCAGAGGACCACTGCCACGCGAAACTCCTCGGGCACCCGTAGGAGCGCCTGCTCGACGTCGGACGGCAGGGCCTCGGCCATCATCGCCTCGTCGGCCGCCGGCGCCGTGCCGAAGGAACCCTCAGGCTCGTCTCCGAGCGATGCCACCGGGCGCCGTCGGCGGCGCCTCACATCGTCGAGAAAGGCGTTGGTGACGATGCGGCTCAACCATCCCTCCATCGAGCCCGGTCGGTAGGTGCGCAACCCTTTTCGGACCCGCAAGAGGGTCTCTTGGACGAGGTCCTGGGCGTCATCCGGGTCTCCGGTCAGGCGGTAGGCGATCGTGTACAGAAACCGGCCGTAGGTGCGCGCCACCCCCTCCCAGTCAGGGACGGGCTCGGTCTCTGCCTCAGGTACTGGAACGCCGCGAGCGGGCCCACGGGTTCCCGGGGGCGAGCCTGGTTCTGAACACGGGGAACCTCGGTCACCGCCGCCACCTGCTCTGATGCCCTCACGGTAGTGTCCCTCGACGGGACGGTGCTGGAGTGGGTCCACTGCTGGAGTGCGTGGTCAACCTGAGCGAGGGGCGTCGAGACGACGTGATCGCCCGTCTCGCCGCCACCGCGGGTCCGAGCCTGCTCGACGTGCACAGCGATCGACACCATCACCGGTCGGTGCTCACCCTTGGCGGACCCGACGTCGAGGACGCAGCGCGGGCGGTCGCCGTCCGCGCCGTCGACGAGCTGGACATCACTGACCACCGCGGTGTCCACCCTCGGCTGGGAGTCGTCGACGTCGTCCCCTTCGTCCCGCTCGGCGGAACGACCGATCTGACCGAAGCGGTCCGGGCCCGCCATCGCTTCGCGGTGTGGGCGGGGCAGGAGCTGGCCCTCCCGTGCTTCGTCTTCGGCCCCGAGCGCACCCTCCCCGAGGTGCGCCGTCGGGCGTTCCGCGGGCTTTCGCCGGACACCGGCCCTGCGACACCCCACCCGACGGCGGGAGCCACCGCCGTGGGCGCCCGGGCTCCGCTGGTCGCCTACAACCTGTGGCTCGCACGGCCGGCCCGGGATGGCGGCCCCACGACTCAGCCGCAGCTGTCACTCGCTCGAGCGCTGGCCGCCGAGCTGCGCGGGCCCGCTGTCCGCGCTCTCGGTCTCGAGGTCGGCGAACGCGCCCAGGTCTCCTTCAACCTCATCGATCCTCTGCGCGCCGGGCCGGCCGCCGTGTTCGATGCCGTCGCCCGCCGGGCCGAGATCGACCGGGCCGAGCTCGTCGGCCTGGTGCCCGCCGCCGTGCTCGCCCAGACGCCGGCCCGACGCTGGAGCGAGCTGGACCTCGATCCGTCGCGGACGGTCGAAGCTCGCCTCGAAGCAGCCGGCCGCCCCTGAACGGCGGCGGCCGCCGCTGGTTCAGGCCGAGGACCTCGACAGCGCTGCCGCCTGCCGCTGGCTCAATGCACGCGCCCGCCGCACCCGTCGCCGCTCCCGCTCGCTCATGCCCCCCCAGATGCCGAACTTCTCACCGTTGGCCAGCGCGTACTCGAGACAGTCCTCGCGTACCACGCAGCCTCGACAGACCTCCTTCGCCTCTCGCGTCGAGCCGCCCCGCTCCGGGAAGAACAGATCCGGATCGACGCCCATGCAGTTGGCTTGTGCCTGCCACCCACCCTTTTCGTCATCGAGCAGCTGCAACAAACTCTCCATCGGCACACCTCCCCTCGTCGGCATGTCGCACCGATGTAATTACATTCGTGTCATCATGCTCCTCCGGGCGCGCCTGTGCAAGGGGGCAGCGGGGGGATACGCGGGTGAGGGCGATCTTGTGGCGTTCAGGCGGTGCGGCCGGGCCCCGGCCTGGGCGCTAGCGCGCCGGCGGCTGAGCTCTCGGGGCCGGCCTCCCGGGCCGGCCGCGCATGGCCCGCTTCTGCTCGATGAAGTCGACGAGCACGTAGTCGCCGAGGGTCTCAGGCGTCGTGAAGAAGGCCCGCCCCTGATTGAGGCGGGTGAGCTTCTCGACGAAGGTCTTGAGGTATCCCGTCGCATCGAGCATGAACGTATTGATCCTGATGCCATCCCGAGTGCATCGAGCGACTTCGGTGAGCGTGGCGTCGACCGTCTCGCGCACGGGCGGATAGCTGAAGAAGACCTCGCCGTCGGTCATCAGATGGGCCGTCGGCTCGCCGTCGGTGATCATGATGATCTGCTTGGTCCCCGTCTGACGACCGAGCATCCGCCGGCTCAACAGCAGGGCGTGCTGCATGTTCGTCCCGTAGACGAAGTCCCAGGAGACTTCGGGAAGCTGTTGGGGCTTGAGCTCCCGGGCGACCTCGCTGAAGCCGACCAGTCCCAGATAGTCGCGTGGGAACTGGGTGGAGATGAGCGAGTGCAGGGCCATGGCCACCTTCTTGGCGGCGAGAAAGTTGTCGCGCATCGGCATGGACAGCGACAGGTCGACCATGAGGACCGTGGACGAACGCGTGAGGTTCTCCGTGCGCTCGACCTCGAAGTCGTCGGGCGTCAGGCTGACCGGTGTCCCGCCGCCCTCGCGCCGGACGGCGTTGCGCACCGTGCGCTCGATGTTGAGGTTGAAGGGATCGCCGAACTCGTAGGGCTTGGTCTCGTAGGCCAGCTCCTGGCCGATGCCCGACCGGTCCATCTGGTGCCGCCCCAGACGGTCCTTGGCCAACTTCGAGAACAGGTCGGACAGGGCGTTCTGGCCGATTCGCCGCATACCCCGCGGCGTCAGCTCGTAGCGGCCCTCGCGCTGCTCGATCAGGCCCGCCTCCTCCAGCATCTTGGCCAGCTGGCTGAGGCGATCGAGTGAACGGGCGGCGTCGTCTCCGAGAAGGTCCCGGGCCCGGTCGACATCCACGTCGGCCAGCGCTCCGGGGCTCGACGCCGACCGAAGGAGGTTCTCCAGCTGGTCGATGTCTCCGAGGCGGTCCATCAGCTGCGCCCCCTCGGCGAACCCGAGCGGATCGGAGCCGCTGAACGAGTAGCTCCGTTCCCAGCCGGCGTCGGGAAAGGCGCCTTGGAGGTTGTGGGCCAGGCGGTCGACCTGCCACCGCAGATCGAGGTCCTCGAGCAGCTGCTCGGAGAGCCCCTGGAGCTGCGACCGCTGCTCGGGGGTCATCGAGTTGAGCATGGCCTGCACGGCGGCCATCTGTTCGGCCATCTGCTCCAGCAGCTCGTCCAGGTTCTGGGGGTTGCCGGGGAAGAAGTCGCCGAAGCGCTGCATGAACTGCTCGAAACTGGGGTCGATCGGCTCTCCCTGGTCTCGCTGCTCCAGCATGCGGTTCAGGGCATCGAACATGTCCTTCATGCGCTGCATCTGCTCGGGGGTGGTGCTCTGCATGGCCCCCGACATCTGGTTGAAGTAGCTCTGCATCAGCTGCTGGCGGAGCTTGTCCATGAGCTGGTCGAAACGCTCCCTCGCCTCCGACGAGGTGAACTCGTACTCCTGGAGCGACCGGACCTGCCCGGCCAGGTCGGGGGGCATGAGGTCGAGCTGGAGGCGGCGCTCGTCGGCCACCTGGTCGGTGATCTCCTGTCGCCGCTCGTCGCCCGAGGCCCGCGCCTCTTCCCGCAGCTCCTCGATGCCGGCGCGCTCGGTGTCCATCACGTCGCGGAGCTCCTGGGCGATGTCGTCGTAGACACCGCCGAGGTCGTAGCGCTCCAGCTCGTCCCGGCGGCGCCGCCTGAGTCGCTCCAGCAGCTCGCGGGCCCCCGCCACCCGCTCCTGGTTGCGGTCACGGAACCCCGACTGCAGCATGCGGCGCAGGGCGGCGTTGAGATCGCCGTGGTACAGCAGGTCGTCGGTGATCTCGGAGAGGACGTCGTCGGCGTCGAGCTCGAACCCGACCTGGCTCCCGTCCCAGCGCCCGTACCGGTAGCCCCAGGGCACGCGGTCAGCCCCGTCCCCGATAGGTGGCCCGCCCGCCGACCGCGTCCTTGTTGAGCCGCTTGGAGAGATGGAGACCCTCGAGCACGAACTCCATGGCGCTGGCCACGGCGGCAGGTGTCTCACTCCCCGCCAGCGCCATGACCGGGGCCTTCAGCCCCGGCATGTGGGCGAGCGTGTCGACATAGGTGGCCGAGCTCACGTCGTCGCCCGTGTGGACCACGGTGCCGTCCTCGAAAGCCTGGACGACATCCCGGTACTGCTCCATCGGGCAGCGCTGCTTGAAGGTGGACAGCACGGCCGCTTTGACCAGGCGCTCGACGACCTGGTCGTCGCGTCCCTCCTCCAGCGTCTCGATCTCGACCTTTCCTCCGGTCGACGAGGCGAGGGCCTCGAGATCGCTGACGCGAGGCACCACGTCCGGCTCGCCGGAGCGGAGTGAGCGCCGGGCGGCGTTGGCGACCAGGGTCTCGTAGTTGGTAATGCTCAAGCGGACCGACACGCCCGAGCGCTGGTTGACGCTGCTGCTGCCGCGGGCCAGCTGGCTGAGGCCGGCCACGATGTCGGCCATGAAGTCCGGGACCTGGATCCTGAGCCCGTCGCTCGCCAGCGGACGGGCCTCCTGGTTCACGACCTCCAGCTCGGTCGGCAGGTCCAGCGGGTAGTGGGTGCGGATCTGGGCGCCGAAGCGGTCCTTCAGGGGGGTGATGATCCGGCCCCGGTTTGTGTAGTCCTCCGGGTTCGCCGAGGCGACCAGCATCACGTCCAGCGGGAGCCGGATCTTGTAGCCCCTGATCTGCACGTCCCGCTCCTCCAGGACGTTGAGCAGACCCACCTGGATTCGCTCGGCCAGGTCCGGGAGCTCGTTGATGGCGAAGATGCCCCGGTTGGTCCGAGGGACCAGCCCGTAGTGCAGCGTGAGCTCGTCCGAGAGGTACCGGCCCTCGGCGACCCGGATCGGGTCCACCTCGCCGATCAGATCGGCGATCGAGGTGTCAGGCGTCGCCAGCTTCTCGCCGAAGCGGACGTGGCGGTGGACCCAGTCGATGGGCGTGTCGTCGCCCCGCTCGGCGACCAGGTCGCGGGCGTGCCGCGACACGGGGTGGTAGGGGTCGTCGTTGATCTCGGAGCCGGCGACGACCGGCAGCCACTCGTCGAGCAACTCGACGAGCGAGCGGATCATCCTGGTCTTGGCTTGGCCCCGCTCGCCCAGGAAGATCACGTCGTGGCCGGCGAGCATGGCGTTCTCGAGCTGGGGCAGCACCGTGTCGTCGAAGCCGACGACGCCCTCGACGAGCGGTAGGCCAGCGGCGATGCGGGCCATGGCGTTGCGCCTGACCTCCTGCTTCACGGGCACGGACACCCAACCGGACTCGCGCAGCTGGCCGAGGGTTGCGGGGCGGGAGCTCATGGGGATAAGCCTAGGCCCGCCCGGGAGGCGGGCCTACGCGGAGAGCCCGCCCGGGGCCCGGTTCGGCGCGTGTCCCCAGGCCCGGCTCGGACAGGCCGAGGCGGCGGGGGGCACCGATTTTTTTCTGCGGGTGTCACGGTGCGAAGATCGGGCGGAAACTCGACGGTTACGCCCCGCCCAGCGTGGCGGCGCGACAGCCGGCCCAGTCGTCCCTCCGTGGACGCGCCGCCGGTCAGAGCCCATAGGGAGACTGCGTGAGCACGGTGCAGGAGACGACCGCGACACCGGTCGTCATCGACGGCGTCCGCGGCGGCCCACCAGTCAGGACACTCCGGCGTGACCGTTGGTGGATCGCCCCCGTCCTCACCGTGTTGGGGCTGAGCGGGTTCGCCGCCATCAGCACGTGGGCTGCCTTCCGCGGCAACAACTACTACGTCGGTCCCCACATGGGTCGCGACTACCTGTCGCCGTTCTACTCACCGTGCATCGCCCAGATCTGCCAGTACAAGAGCGACGCCATCGTCGGGCCCTGGTGGTCCTGGTCGCCGGCCATCCTCGTCCTGGCCTTCCCCTTGGGCTTCCGCGTCACCTGCTACTACTACCGGCGGGCCTACTACCGCTCGTTCTGGTGGGCTCCCCCCGCCTGCGCGGTCGCCGACGCCCGACCCCGCTACACGGGCGAGACCCGCCTCCCGCTCATCCTGCAGAACATCCACCGCTACTTCTTCTACTTCGCCATCATCTTCGCCGGCGTCCTCACCTGGGACGCCATCGCCGCATTCCGGTTTCCTGGCGGCATCGGAGTAGCCCTCGGCACGCTCATACTCGTCGTCAACGCCGTGTTGATCTGGGGGTACACGCTCGGGTGCCACGCGTGCCGGCACCTGTGCGGCGGCAACCTCAACTCGTTCAGCAAGGCACCGATACGGCACTGGCTGTGGCGCCACGTGAGCATCCTCACCGGGAAGCACATGGTGTGGGCCTGGGCCAGCCTGATCTGGATCGCCCTCGCAGACCTCTACATCTGGTTGGTGGCCATCGGCGCCTTCCACGACCCGAGATTCATCTGATGGCCGAGTACGAGACCCACGAG
>DASXCO010000008.1 GCA_036491125.1 Acidimicrobiales bacterium
ACCGCCTGGAGCAGGCCGTACTTGTTCTCGAAATGGCGGGCCAGGGCGGCCGGTGTGACACCCACGTCGTCGGCGATCTGCCGGAGCGAACCGCCCCCGTACCCGTAGCGGGCGAAGATCCTTGACGCGGCGTCCACGATCTCACGGCGGCGCCTGATCCCCTTCTGGTAGGGACCGCGGGGAACCACCACTCTGGTCATGGCACCACTCTACGGGGGCGCTCGCCCAGTCAACTATCCCCGCCCGTGACCTCCTTGACGGACACTTCGTGACGTCCTTGACCGGCACATCGTCGCCGGATAAAGTGGACGGTCAGTAACAATAACCCGGAAACACCAGTACCAGCTCGGCATCCCCCGCTGTAACGAGTACCTGTACCGCGACCCGAACGCAGGGCCGGATCCAGGGAGGGAACTGATGGTCAGGCCTGGCATCGGCGTCCCGACCCGGATGATCCGGATCGCCCCCGCACCTGACACCGCATCGCTCTTCGCACGAGCGACGATGCACGTAACCCCCAAAGCGACGACGCCCCCGGGAGATAGATCGTGAAAACCCATACCAGCCCTGACCGTAGTGGTCTCTCCCGTCGCAGATTCCTGGCGATGGCCGGCGCCGCAGGTGTGTTGCCTGTCCTCCTCGAGGCCTGCGGAAACTCCTCTTCCTCCTCGTCGGGGTCCGGTGCATCCGGCACCCTCTCGTTGTGGGACGGCGAGGTGGGCACGGGACAGCTCAACACCGAGGCCAAGAAGCTGGTCACCGCCTACAAGGACGGCAATCTCACCGGGGGCTACGAGCTCCTCACCGGCAACATCTACGAGGTGATCGAGGCGGCGCTGGCCGCCAACAAGGGTCCCACGGTCGCCGGCGGGTACGCCTACCAGGCGTTCCAGTTCGCCGACCAGGGTGATATCCACTACGCGGACAATGTCGTCGCGACGATGCAGAAGAACGGGCAGTACGCCGACTATCTCCCCGGCTTGTTCCCCCAGATGAAGACCTCGAAGGGGTATGTCGGTATCCCATGGGGGGTCGACACCCGGGCCCTCTGGTACAACAAGAGCCTGCTGGCGAAAGCGGGCGTGGGCGTGCCGACCGACTGGGCGTCCTTCCTGGCCGCCGCCAAGGCACTTAAGAAGATCGGCGTCTACGGGTACGTCACCGCCGCGGCGAGCAGCAACTCCGCCTACGGGACCCATACCCTCGCCGCCTTCATGATCAATAACGGCGGCGGCATGTTCGATGAGCAGGGCAACGCCGACTGCATGTACGACCGCAACGTCGAGGCGGTCGAATATCTCCTCGAGCTGGTCAAGGGCGGCTACGTCGACCCCGGATCCGCCAGCTACGTGGACACCGACGTCTACACCGAGCTCAAGAACGGGAAGGCCGGGATGGCGCTGGCCAACCCGACCATTCCCCAGGAGTGCGGGACCGACCCCGTCCACGGCGACCTCGTGGTGATGAGCCCGGTCAAGGGGCCTCACGGGGACGTGGGTACCATCCAGTACCTGAAGAACTACCAGATGTACACCAAGACGCCCAGCATCGCGGGCTCGGAGAAGTTCATGATCTGGTGGAACGAGCTGTTCGCCGGGAAGAAGGGCTTCTTCGCGCAGGGCATTACCGCCGCGGTGCCGGTCCGTAAGTCCGTGATCGCGCTGCCGGAGATCCAGGCGGACCCGCAGCTAGTGAAGATCATCAAGGAGTGGGTGCCGGTGGCCAAGCCCGAGTCCGCCCGCTACCCGCACATCTTCTCCGGCCTGGCCACGGTCGACAACGGCACGGCCATGGTCCAGTGCATCCAGTCGATCCTGGGCGGGAAGACCACGGCGACGGCCGCCCTGCAGACCCTGCAAAACGGGATCCAGAACTACGGCGCCTCCTACAAGGCGTGATCGCCGAAGCCGATGCCGCGCCCCCATCCCGATCAATTGTGGTCTGCGGGACCGCCCGCTCGTTCGCCTCGTGACTGCCCGCTGGGTGTGAGGCGGAAGTGACAAGCACGCAGACCCGATCTTCAGGCGTCCTGAACGGGCTGTCCCGGGCCCGGCGGGGAGTGGGCCTCGGCGGCCGGAGCGAGCACGCGCCCCGGCCGCCGAGGCGGTTCTCGACCAGGAGCATCACGCTGACCCTGCTGGTCATCCCGTCCGTGGTCCTGGTCGTACTCATCTACGGCTACCCAGCGATCTATTCGGTGTTCCAGTCGCTGCACGATGGCAACCTGGTCGAAGTCGGGGAGTTCGTAGGGCTGGAGAACTACCGGATCGTCTTGCACAACCCCGTCTTCTGGCAATCGGTCGAGTTCACGATCCTGTACTGCGTGGTGGGCGTGTTCGGCAGCTGGGTGGTCGGCCTGGCGCTGGCGCTGCTGCTCAGGAAGAGGATGTACGGCCGGAGCTTCCTCAAGACGCTGCTGCTGCTGCCGTGGGTCGTGCCGGTCGTGGTGACAGCGACCGCGTGGAAGTGGCTCGTCGCCACGCCGAGCAGCGTGGTGCCGCGCCTCGCCGAGGACCTCGGTCTCGGCCAGTTGCTGTTCCTGGATAGCCCGGGGCTGGCCAAGACCATCGTCATCGCCTACAAGATATGGCTCAGCTTCCCGTTCATGATGCTGATGGCCAGCGCAGCGCTCGCCGGTGTCGAGAACGACCTCTACGAAGCGGCCCGGGTGGACGGGGCCAGCAGCTGGCAGCAGTTCCGCCGGATCACGCTGCCGCTGATCGCGCGGTCCACGTACATCAGCTGGATCCTGATGTTCATCTTCTGTATCGGTGACTTCCAGTCCATTTACCTGCTCACCGGCGGCGGCCCGGTGAGCTCAACCAGCACCCTCGTCGTCCTCGCCTACGAGACCGTCTTCGGCAATTTCCAGACCGGACCGGGCGTCGCCATCGGCATCATCATGACGGTGGTGTCCGTGCTGGTCTCCGTGGTGCTGTTCCGCCGGATCAAGAAGGTGCAGATATCGTGAGTGCTTCCGCCGTAGGGACCGCCGCAGCGAACCCGCTCACCACACCCGACGGGCCCGTGACCGAAGAGGGGCCGGCGGTATCGACGGCGCCGCGGTGGCGTTACACCCTGGCGGTCCTGGTGATCGCCCTCATCGTGCTCATCCCGGTGTTCGTCACGGTGGTGCTGGCCTTCCGGCCGCAACTCCAGTCCACGTCGCACTCGTTCTTCACGCTGGAAAACTTCACCTATGTGTTCTCGCAGACCCAGGTGCTCACCTGGCTGCGGAACAGCCTGATCGTGACCTTGGCCACGGTCGTGGTGGCGATCCTGGTCGCTGCCCCGGCCGGATACGTGCTGTCCCGGAGCCGGAGTAAGGCCATCAGCGGCTATGCCCTGATGCTCTTCATTGCCCAGTCGTTCCCGCAGATCGTGTCGATCGTTCCGTTGTTCGTCCTCTTCGCCAAGTTCAACCTGGTCGACAACCTGTTCGGGCTGGCGATCTTGTACGTCAGCATCACGATATCGGTGGCCACGTGGATGATGGCGGCCTACTTCGACACGATCCCGGTCGCGCTGGAGGAAGCGGCGTGGATCGACGGCTGCTCGCTGTTCGGGGGCTTCGTGCGGATCGTCCTGCGCAACTCGCTGCCCGGCGTGCTGTCCACCGCTATCTTCGCTTTCCTCCTGGCCTGGAGTGACTTCCTGATCGCGGTCGTGTTCCTCCGCTCGGACACGAATTTCACGCTGCCGATCGGCCTGCAGACCTTCTTCTCTACCAACAGCACCGAATGGGGCTACGTGATGGCGGTGTCGGTCGTCGTGCTGGTGCCACCCGTCATTGTCTTCAGTTTCCTGAACCGCTACTTCAGCATTGGCGGGATCGGCGGTTCGCTGGCGGGTCACTAGCCGACGGTATGACCGGCTGGGCCACAAGAGCGTGGCGGGACGGGCAAGAGTAAGTCCTATGCCCCGGCGGATCGCCGCCGGGGCATAGGACCATCAGGCTCGAAGGACGCCTTATTCGACGTTGAGGCCGGCGTCTTTGGCGAGGTCGGTGAGGAAGGCCAGCGCGGTGAGGTACTCGTGGTCCACGGCCGGCGACGCCTCGACGTTTGGTTGGTAGGCGCCGGCCTGCGGCTTCGTTCCCCGCGAGACGCCGGGAATATCCTCGAATTCCAGCGAGACGACGCCGTCGTAACCGATGTCCTTGAGGGCCTTCATGGTGCTCGCCCAGTCGATTTTGCCCTTCCCGGGGCGGAAGTGCATGTTGTTGGTTCCGTCGTTGTCGGAGAAGTCGCAGTGCCAGAGGCGATCCGCCAGTTGGTAGACCGAGACATGAGTTATGTCCCCGTTGGGGAAGGTGTGGCTCGGGTCGAAGTTGGCCCCCAGCGCCGGGGAATCGACCGCTTCGATCAGCCGGAGCAGCCCTTCGGTCGTCGAGGCGTAGCGGAACGGGTGCATCTCCAGGCTGTACTTAAGGCCGACCGACTCCGCGTACTGGGCGCACTGGCGGATGGCGTCCACGTAATCCAGCCAGTTCTGCTTCCAGTCGAGATCGGCAGGCATGTCGACGGTGAAGATCTGGGTGACCGCGCGATCGATCATCGGAGGGTACTTCACAGCGAAGGGGTAGTGGGTGACGGTGTTCACGATCGTGGTGCCGAGTTCGGCCCCGACATCGCTGTAGCGCTTGAAGTTCTCGACGGCCTTCGCCCGTACCGCCGCGTCGCCGCTCGCCAGTTCGCCGGGATTGGCCACAAACTGCGACAGCAATATCCCTTCACCGTCGAGGACGGAGCGCAGCTCCTTGATGGTCTGTGACGTGTAGTAGGTGTCCAGCGTCTCGGGCTTCCAGCCGATCAGCTCCACAGCCCGGAAGCCGAGCCCGCGGATGCGTCGTATCGCCCCGTCGTAGGGCTCTTCCCACTTGAACGGCCAGACCGGGGCTCCGAACCTCATGACGCGTCTTCTCCCTCGCTCGCCAGAGCAGAATCGTATTGTTTACAGACGTTAGCTATTGGGTCCCATCACTGTCAACGCCGCCCCCGGGCCCTCCGCCGCAGCGCGCCGTGTGGCGAGAGCCCGATCGCCGCCGGGACCGGGACGCCGCCGGGACCGGACGCCGCCACCGCCCGGCCGCTGGGATCGAGGGGAGGACCCTGTACAGAATGGTTAATGCTGGTTAACATTTCGTGTGAGCGACGGTCCGACGGCTGAGGCGATCTGGCGGCGAAGGAGACATCCCGTGGCGCGGCTTGGAGTGCTTACCAGCGAGTTCGAACGCCCCAGCCTGGAGGCGACCCTGGACGCCGTCGCCGCGCACCACATCGGTGCCGTCCAGTTCCAGCTCGGCTCGGCGGTACCGTCAGTCCCGCTGCCAA
>DASXCO010000009.1 GCA_036491125.1 Acidimicrobiales bacterium
CGCAGGACCTCGGTGGTCATGACGACCACGGGGGCGTCGCCGTTGATCGAGTTGTCGCCGGTAAGGAGCCCGACGCGATCAGGGCCGTGGCGGCGGACGAGGTCGCCGTACTTCTGGTTCGACAGGGCCTTGAGCGGCGTCGTGTAGAAGGCCTTGCCCCCCTCGGCCAGGGACTTGGTCACGGCGTACTCGGCGACCACGGTCTTGCCCGACCCGGTCGGGGCGGCGACCAGGACCGACCGGCCCTCGTCGAGTGCATCGAGCGCCCGCACCTGGAAGGGGTCGAGCGGAAAGCCGAGGGTCGAAAGGAAGTCCGCCCTCGCGGGCGTCATCGTCGGATCACGTACCGCCGGCCGGTGCTGACCGCTTGAGCAGCTTCCCGATCACGATCGACGCCTCGTAGAACAAGACCATCGGTATGGCCAGGGCCAGCATGGAGAACGGGTCCGAGCTGGGCGTGACGATGGCGGCCACGGCGAAGACGACGACGATGGCCTTCCGACGCCACCGCGAGAGCTGAGCCGGACTGAGCACTCCGGCCAGCTCGAGGAACACCAGCAGCACGGGGAACTGGAAGGCCACGCCGAAGGCGACCATCAGGAGGATGATGAGGTTGAGGTAATTGGTCGGGCTGTAGATCTGCTCGAGCGTGGGCCCGCCGACGGCGGTCAGGAACGACAGGGCGTGGGGGAAGGTCAACCAGGCGACGCCGGCACCAGCCGTGAAGAGGATGATCGAGGACAGCACGAACGGCACCGCGTAGCGCTTCTCGTTGGGGTTGAGGCCGGGGGTGATGAAGCGCCAGAGCTGGTACAGCACGACCGGCGAGGCCAGGAACAGGCCGCCATAGGCGGCGATCTTGAGGCGGATGGAGAACCCGTCGAGCGGTCCGGTGACGAACAGCTTGCACGAATGGTGCGGACCGACCGTGGCGCAGTACGGATGCACGAAGAAGTTCAGGATGTGGTTGTACAGCGCGAAGGCCACGGCCGCACCGATGGCGACGGCCAGGATCGACACCACGAGCCGGCGTCGCAGCTCGGTCAGGTGCTCGACCAGCGTCATGGCATCCGGGTGCGGATGCTTGCTCTTGAGCCGGGGCAGTTTTATGGCCATGGCACTACCTGCCTTGGCGCCCTAGTTGAGACTGGGATCGTCCGGGCCCAGGCCCGGATCCCAACCCCCATGGGCGGCGGACCGGGCGGAACCGGTCGCCGGCGGGAGCGGTGCCAGCTGACCTGGGTGCTCGGGTGGCGCCCGGTCCTGGGCACCCTCGCCCGAGTCAGATCCGTCGGACGCGGTGACACCCTCCTGGGTGGCGCCATCGGATGTCGTCGACGCCTGGGACGACCCATCGGTCTGCCAGGGAGGGGTGAAGGGCTGCACCAGGTCCTCGCCCAGGGCGCCCCTGACCTCGCTCTCCAGGTGCTCGCGGAATCGGCGGAAGTCGCCCCAGGCCTTGCCGATCTGGCGGGTCATCTGTGGCAGCTTCTCGGGCCCGAGCACGATCAGGGCGACCGTCAGAACGATCAGGATCTTGGCCGGGCCGAAGCTGATCACGGAAAAAGTGTATCGGCGGCCGGCCCCCCGAGGTGTACCAGCGTGTGGTGTCGGTCACGATCGGCCCGATCAGCCCAGAATGGGGTCGTGGGCGCGCTCCCCCGGTCCCCCATCGGCTTCGCCCACCGAGGTGCCAGGGCGCGTGCCCCCGAGAACACGATCGAATCATTTCGCCTGGCCCTGGAGCTCGGGGCCAGTGGGTTGGAGAGCGATGTCTGGCTCACAGCCGATGGCATCCCGGTCCTCGACCACGGCGGGACCGTGCGGTCCGGCGGTCGCCGCCGACCCCTCGCCGACGTGCGACGGGACGAGCTCCCCGCGGCGATCCCGTCGCTCGGCGACCTCTACCGGGCCTGCGGCAACGACTACGAGCTGTCGCTCGACGTGAAGGACCCCGCCGCCGCCGCCGTCGTCGTGCACGAGGCGACCGAGCTGGGCGACGTCGGCCGGCTCTGGCTCTGTCATTCGAGCTGGCGCCAGGCGGCCCTGTGGCGTCTGCTGTCGCCCCGGGTGCGCCTGGTCGATTCGACCGGACGGGCCACGATGGGAGAGGGGCCGGCGCATCGGGCCACCACGCTGGCCGAGGCGGGCATCGACGCGGTGAACCTGCACCATCGGGAATGGAGCCGCCCGCTGGTGGCGATCTTTCACGACCACGGCCGGGCGGCCTTCGCGTGGGATGCACAGCGAAGGCGTCCCCTCGCCAATCTGGTCGCCATGGGGATCGACGCGGTCTACAGCGACCACGTGGAGGTCATGATGGCGGCGCTGGCTGCGGCGCCGAGCTGACAACGGCGATATCAGCCGTCTGTGAGAGTCAGAAGATGTGGAGTGAGCCGATGGGCCACACCCGCACGACCACCCGGCCGACCACCAGCGAGCCCTTGATCGGTCCGAAGACACGGCTGTCCTTGGAGTCGCCCCGGTTGTCCCCCATCACCCAGTACTCGCCCTTGGGGATCAGGCAGGACCGGTTGGCGTCGTTGGCGGGCGAGGGCTGGCAACCTGGCGCCTGGCTGAAGTTGCCGGTCGTCACCGTCCCGGCCGGCAGGTAGGGCTCCGACTGAGGGTGCCCGTTGACGTAGAGCACGTCGTTCACCGAGCTCATCGAGTCGCCGGGAAGACCCACCACCCGTTTGACCAGGTCGTTGACCGAAGGGTCGCTGCTGTCTGCGGGCGGCCGGCTGAACACGACGATGTCGCCGCGATGGATGGCGTGCAGGTCGTAGCTCACCTTGTCGACCAGGATGCGGTCGCCGACCTCGAGGGTGGGCACCATCGAGGCCGACGGGATGTAGAAAGCCTGGATGAGCCAGGTCTTTATGGCGAAGGCGGCCAACAGCGCGAGGGCGACGATGGCGAGCCACTCGATCCAGGTCCGCATGCGGGGCGAACGGCGGCGCCCCGCTCGGGACCCGGCGACGGGGACGTCGTCGTCAGGGGGCGGCGGGCGGCCGGGATCGGTCATCGTCACGGTGGCCGCAGGCTAATCCAGGCCCGGCGAGGGCGCGGGGGCACCCAGGGGGCGCCACAGGCCGACGCGACCTGACGTCACAGTCCGTCGATGAGCTTCTCGACCCGCTCGTCGCGCGCACGGAACGGATCCTTGAGCAACACGGTGCGCTGAGCCTGGTCGTTGAGCTTGAGGTGGACCCAGTCGACGGTGAAGTCCCGCCGGCGGTCCTTGGCCTTCTTGATGAACTCCCCCCTCAGTCGCGCTCTCGTTGTCTGCGGCGGCCGGTCGATCGCCGCCTCGATGGCGTCCTCGGTGCAGGTCCGATCGACCTCGCCCCGGCTCTGGAGGCGGTAGAACAGGCCCCGCTCCCGGCTCACGTCGTGGTACTGGAGATCGAGCAGCGCTACCCGGGGGTGCGACAGCGACAGGCCGTGCCGTTCGCGGTAGCGCTCGATCAGGCGGTGCTTGATCACCCAGTCACACTCGCGGTCGAGCGTGAAGGGATCCTTCTCGATGCCCTCGAGGCAGTGCTCCCACATCTCCAGGGCCTGCTCCTCGAGGGGGTCGAGCCCCTTCTGCTCCGCGTAGCGGCGCGCCCTCATCAGGTACTCCCCCTGGATGTCGAGGGCGCTGGCCTCCCTGCCGTTGGCCAGACGCACGCGGCGCCGGCACGAGGTGTCGTGGCTGATCTCGCGAATGGCCCGGATGGGGTTCTCCAGGGTCATGTCGCGGAGCACCGCGGCGGGGTCCTCGAGCATGCGGAGCAGGATGCTGGTGGCTCCCACTTTGAGGAAGGTGGAGTACTCGCTCATGTTCGAGTCACCGACGATCACGTGGAGGCGTCGGAAGCGCTCGGCGTCGGCGTGCGGCTCGTCCCTCGTGTTGATGATCGGCCGGCTCCTGGTCGTCGCCGAGGAGACTCCTTCCCAGATGTGCTCCGCCCGCTGGCTGATGCAGAACATTGCTCCGCGGGCCGTCTGGAGCACCTTGCCCGCCCCGGCGTAGATCTGACGGGTGACGAAGAACGGGATCAGCACCTCGGCGTAGTGGCCGAAGTCGTCCCTGCGACTCGTCAGGTAGTTCTCGTGGCAGCCGTAGGAGTTCCCGGCCGAGTCGGTGTTGTTCTTGAACAGGTAGATGACGCCGCGGATGCCCTCCTCCCGGAGACGCTGCTCGGCGGACAGGAGCAGGTGCTCGAGGATCCGCTCACCGGCCTTGTCGTGGGCGACGAGGTCGGAGATCGAGTCGCACTCCGGCGTGGCGTACTCCGGATGGCTGCCGACATCGAGGTACAGGCGGGCACCGTTCTCGAGGAAGACGTTGCTGGATCGGCCCCAGCTGACGACTCGCCGAAAGAGGTAGCGGGCGACCTCGTCGGGGCTCAGCCTCCGCTGCCCGCGTAGGGTGCAGGTGACGCCGTACTCGTTCTCGAGCCCGAAGATGCGCCGCTCCATGCCGGCCCACGGTACCGTTCCCGGGGTGCCGAGGCGGCGCGAGCCGCTCAGGTCGGCTCAGGTCGACGGGGAGACGCCCAGCAGCTCCTGCAGCTCGCCGTCCTCGATGCGGCGGAAGGCGCGTCGTCCGTCGCCCCGCACCAGCGCCGCCACCTCGAGCTCGTCGGCGCCGAGTGTCCGGTCGGGACCGGCGAGGGCGGCCACGGCCGCCCCGAGAGCCTGTGCCAGGGTCCACCCTTCGGCCCAGGACGACTCCACCCGCCCGGCGATCGCCTCGGCCTCGCCCCCGAGCACGATGAAGCGCTCCTCGTCGACGACCGTGCCGTCGTAGAGGATGTGGTACAGCTGATCGGCCGCGCCGTCCACGCCCAGCTCAGCGACGAGGATCTCGATCTCCAGCGGCTTCATCTCGTGGGTGAAGACCTGCCCCAGGTACTGCGCGTAGACGTTCGCCAGCGAGCGGGCGTCGACGTCCTCACGGCTGTAGGCGAAGCCCTTGGTGTCGGCGTGGCGGACAC
>DASXCO010000010.1 GCA_036491125.1 Acidimicrobiales bacterium
TAGAGCTCAGCTACAGCGGAGGAACGATAGTCAGCTATTTGGGGCAGCGCTGGTGCGTCGCCAGTTCGGGTCGCGACCAAGGCCAGCCGTCAGCCCTGCTGTGAGGCTCGGCCTCCTCGGCGAACTCGATGGGAGGCGCGAACGCTGGAACGAAAGCGTGCCCGAGGCAGCCCGACGATGGGCTGTGGTCAACCGCCTTCCCGCTCAGCCTGTCGAGGTTACCGTGAGCCCCACACTGACTCGGACTACCTACGGCGTCGAGGGACATGCCGACGAGGTCACCCTGTGGACCGCTCGCGGCGCAGACCATACTTGGCCTGGTGCGCGGGTCGGCTTGATCTTGCGGCTGCTGCTGGGTCGCACCACGAATGAGATCGACGCGACGGCGAAGAGTTGGTCCTTCGCCGAGCGGCGTGCGGCTGCCTTCTGAGCCGCTGCGGCGGTCTCGCTGGGGAGTCCTCACTGCCTGACGCCGTCACCTCAGCGTCAGACGCCGGAGCGCGATTTCTGCGCGTACTGCGTGGCGAAGAGGCGGTAGCCGAGCTCTGAGAGCATGAGGCCGGAGACAGCGGCTATGGAACCCTGAGCCACCAATCTCACGACGAAGTACACGACGAAGGGCTGTCGGGACAATGCGTCGACGCCGAACAAGATGGCACCTGCGACGATCAAGGGGAGAGTGGCCAAGGCAGCCACTATCCAGAAGTGATGTCGAACGACTTGCGCCGAGCGTCGCAGCGCTTCGATGCCGGTTCGACCCTCGAACCTGATCGCGGCGCCCGCTAGCGCCAGATGGGTGAAGATGACGAAACCCGGCAGGATCAACAGGACAAAGCCGACCCCCGAGCAGAGGCTGACGAGCAGGTCAGCGCCGATGAGGCGCCCGTACGGCTGGGTGCGCAGGACGTACCAGGTGTTTCTGTCGGGAAGACCGTGCTCAGTGGCGCCAATAGCCCGGCCGAAGTACCCCGCAAGGAACATGACACCGAGGATGTTGACTGCTCCCAGGGCAACCTGGACGAGCGCGACTGGCCAGGAAGTGACGGGGTCGAGAATGTGGTCGACAAACGCCTGTGCCAGACCGAGGCCCCCGAACACGATCACGGCGGCTCCGACGACTCGAGCAAACCGCCGCCTGCCCGCCCGCAACGCGGCGCGGGCGACCTCGCCCACTCTGAGGGATGGCGGGACTTCGCCAGCCTGGGCAAGCAACCACTTCTTGGCGTCACTCACGGGCCGGTCTGCCGCACCTCGCGCTTGCCGACGCTCCCCCCTCGGCATGACGACAGGATAGCTGCCAGCGGACATAGACAACCGTGGTTGACAGTCTGACCGGACATCCTCGATACTTGGGCAATGCGGCGACCATCGGCGTGGTTCGTCATCGCCCTCGCGCTTGCGGCCGCTTCGTGCAGCGGTGGCGGTCCAGCCAGTTCGGGGAAGCGCGTCGTTCCTGGCTCGGCGACCGCACTCGATGTACCGGCGACTCGCCAGCCGTTGACGACCGATCCCCGGAGCCCCGTCGCCCACGACACCGAGACTGACGCCCTTGTCGCTCAGTCCGGCCGCCTGTTCGCCTCGGCCGATCAGTGGGAGTACCAGGGACCGTCGCCGGCCGGCCAGATCCTCGTGAAGAGCTCGAGCACCAGCCCCTGGACGCTGTTCGAGCAGACCCAGTCCCTCCGGGTCGAAGAGACCCTGGACTCCTTCGCCGTTCCCGAGGACCAGGGCATGGGTTCCGGGCATTCGCTGCTGATCACCCACGCCTTCGTCGACGGCCGGTCAGAGCTCCAGTGGTTGCTCGATCGGGCGCCCTCGTTCACAGAGCGCAATGCGTTCGACCTGCCAGCCACCGTTTCCGACGTCCGCTCCTTTGGTGCCCACGAATCTGGCGGCGTCTGGGCGGTCTACGCGGGAGTCGAGCCGACCGGGATCCTCCGGGGTACCTGGTCGCCGACGACGCACAACCTGACCTTCGATCCGACACCCGAGCTGACGGTGGCGCCGCCAGGATCTCCAGGTGTGCGATCCGGGAAGGTGACGGGTTTCGCGGAATGCGCCGGGTCGCTGTACACCTCCATCGGCACCAAGGTCTTCCGGCGCAATGACGCCAACCTCCTTCCGGGTGGGCCTCGCTGGACCCTCGTGTACCAGGCGGCACCGGTCGCCGCCTACAACAGCGGGATTCGCGGCCTGACCTGCGTCACCCACGAGGGGAGGCCTTCCCTTCTGTTGTCCACAGAGGGAAATGGCGACGTCTACCGGCTCGATCATTTGCCCGGGGGCGAGCTCGACAGCACTGGCACGCTGAGCCCGGATCAGCCGCTCGGGGGACTGGTCCCGACACTTGAGTTCTCACCGATCCCCGCCATCGGCCACATGCTTGCGACCCGGGGCACGCCGGTACCGGCGGCCGGCAGGGGGTCGGTGGCGTATGTGATCGCCGCCTACAACAACTTTGCGCCGGTCAAGCTGGGCGGGACCGATCGGCAGGCCTTCGGATTCGAGTGGGCGTACGGGGGATCCTGCCCTCCTGCTCGGATATGCGGGCCCACTGCTTTCGGCGCCGCAGTCTTCGATGCGGCGGCGTGCTTTGCCGTCCGTACCGACACAGGAGGCCCGTCGACCTACGCCCTGCGCTGTCTGAGCGGGCCTGACTTCACACCGTCGGCCACGCCGGGCAATCCAATTCGGTCGGGCCAGGCGCTGGTTTCCGTCCGGACCATCGCGCCGTCACCGTTCGGCGATGGGCGCCTCTACTCCGGAGGATACGACTGCAACTTCTACCCAGCAGACGGCACGGCGTGGATCGGCGCATCCACCCTGGCTTTGATCAACACCGGCGACAGCCCGACAAGGGAGTAGTCATGACACTGCTGCGAAATAGGCCATTCCGCGTGACCAAGCCGAGGTCGGCCGCGACCCTGGCTGCGGTCGTCGCCGTCGCGCTCGTGGCCAGTTCCTGTAGCGGCGGGTCGACGGCCAATGGGCAACGGGTGTCCGGAGGACCTACGGGCAGCTATATCGTGCCTGCCGGCATCCACAAGATCAAACATGTGATCGTGATCCAGCAGGAGAACCGATCCTTCGACAGCTACTTCGGTACGTACCCCGGAGCGGACGGCATCCCGATGCAGGGCGGAAAACCCAGCGTGTGCGTGACCAATCCCGCCACCGGGTCCTGCGATGCTCCCTATGTCGACCATGCGGACGTGAATGGGGGCGGACCCCACTCACAACCCAACGCAACGGCGGACATCAACGGCGGGAAGATGGACGGGTTCGTCGGGCAGGCCGAGGCCGGCCGGCGAGGCTGCTTGGATCCGACTGACCCGGCGTGCACCAACTCGTCGACACCGGACGTCATGGGGTACCACACCGAGAGTGACATCCCGAACTACTGGACCTACGCGAAGGACTTTGTCCTCCAGGACCACATGTTCGAGCCGAACGCTTCGTGGAGCCTTCCTGCACATTTGTTCCTGGTGTCCGAGTGGTCGGCCTTCTGCACCCAGCACAACAACCCAGCGAGCTGTGCGAACGCCCTGCAGACGCGACCCGCTGAACGGCCGGCGAACGCCCCGGCCATCTACGGTGGGCAGGCTGGGCCGACGAATGGCTCCAACGCGGGGAACAAGAGGCGTACTCCCATCGCCAATCAGGCCGGACAGCCCGTCTACGCCTGGACGGACCTGACTTATCTGCTCGACAAGTCGCATGTCGGATGGGGGTACTACGTGGTGAGTGGTACCGAGCCCGACTGCGAGAACGACGCCGCCGAGTCCTGTGCGCCCATTCAGCAGAACGCGAGCACACCCGGCATCTGGAACCCGTTGCCGTGGTTTGACACGGTCAAGGCCGACCACCAGCTGGGAAACATCCAGTCGGTCGACAAGTTCTACGCCGCCGCCAAGAGCGGAACCCTGCCGGCGGTGTCGTGGGTGGTGCCGTCGGGCACCGTGAGCGAGCATCCTCCTGCCCCGGTCAGCTTCGGGCAGAGCTACGTCACGAGCCTGATCAACGCGGTGATGAAGAGCCCCGACTGGGATTCGACGGCGATCTTCCTGGCCTGGGACGACTGGGGTGGGTTCTATGACCAGGTGGTGCCGCCGACCGTCGATCAGAACGGCTACGGGCTTCGCGTGCCAGGCATCGTCGTCAGCCCCTATGCGAAGAGCGGCTCCATCGACCACCAGGCACTGAGTTTCGACGCCTATGACAAGTTCATCGAGGATGACTTCCTGAAGGGGCAGCGGATAGACCCGGCCTCCGACGGGCGACCCGACCCGAGGCCGGATGTCCGGGAGAACCAGAAGGTCCTCGGCAACCTCACGGACGACTTCAACTTCAACCAGAGCCCGCATTCGCCGGTGGTCCTGCCCGTGCACCCCACCACGACGCTCACCGGTACACCCGGCCCCTCGCAGGTTCCCGCTGCCGCCAAAGCCGCCGACAATGACGGGTAGGGAGCCCGAGAACGATGGCGCGCGGGTATGGCCGGTTGGCGGCCATGGATTGGGCGTTACGGCCGTGAAAGCGTCTCAGCCGAAGGACTGGAGTCCCGACGCCGCGGCGAAGCCGAGGTGCCCGTTCCCATCGGCGCCTCCGGAGGTGAGGCCCAACAGGTCTTCGTAGCTACGGAGCGCCGAGTAGTGGTTGTACGAGGTGGCCGTCTGGGTGCTGCCGGCCCGGAGGAACTTTGAGTTGAGCAGGAGGGCCCCGATCTGGCCACCGCCGGGCGCGGTATTGGTGCTGGCGGCCGCGTTACCGGGAGCGGCGGTGTTGGGACCAGGCCTCTCGTCACAACACGCGGCGGCGTAGGCCGGGTCGCTCGCATTGACGTCAGCCTCGTCGAAGGTGACCACCACCAGCATGTTGCCGGACCGATACGCCGGAGAGCCGAGCACAAGCGGCATCCAGTGCTGCAGGAACTGATCCGCCCCGACCAGTCCGCCTGAGCGCCCGCCGCCACTGTTCGTGCCGGCACAGCTCGCGTCGTGGCCGTCGTTGCAAAGGTTCGGGGTGATGAAGCCGAATGACGGGGTGGTGTTGGTACTCGCAAGGTCGTGGGCCAGGTGCCCGTTCGGGCTGGGTGAGCCGTTCGGACCCAGGGTGCCGAGGGGGACGTCGTTGGCGGCGCAGAGCGCGGGGTCGTCGATCAGCGAGTGAAACCACACGAAGGGGTTATGGCGGGTGGCGTACTGGTCGGTCGGGGTGGCGACGACCGCTGTGGGGCCACCGACCGGCGGGTGGCCGCAGTCGGTGCCGCCGCTCGGGTCGGGGACGCCGCCGTCGCGGCCCGGGTCGTTGCCCATGTCTTCCTCGTAGCCACGCCATGCGGCCACGTGGGTTGTCGCGTTGGGCGGATATCTGGCGTCGAGCTGGTCGGCGATGGTCTGCACGGCGGTCGGATAGACGCAGCCTTGGCCGTCGACCTGTCCTGGATTTGCCGGCTGGTTCGGATCGTTGGTGCCCGGGCTCACGTTGACGAAGGCTGACCTGTTGGCGCTGCAGTCGTCCTGGGTGCTCCGGGTGGGCGCCTGCCCGGATACCTGGCTGATGTAGTTGTCGAGGCTGTTGTGGCCCGTGGCGTAGTAGTTCTGGAGAAGCTCGCCCTGCTTGCGCAGCACGCCGTTCAGGTAGGTGGCGGGCGACGCGGGTCCGAAGGTGGTGGAGAACGCGGTGTTCTCGAGGTCGATGACCATGACGTGGCTGATCGCTCCCCGAGGGAACCCGCTCGGGGTCGTCGTGGAGCCCGTGGCGCCCGTGCCGCTGGATCCACCGCCTCCACAAGCTGCTCCGGAAAGGACGAGTGCCGCGATCACGCCGAGGATCGAGACCGAACGACCTGCTCGCGTTGACACAACGCCCCTCTTCCGTGCGTCGCCGGCTACGGCGGTAGCAGCGCGACCTGCGATGGGCCTCAAGCTAAGCGCCTCGAGGGGAGCTGAGTCACATCGGCGACGCTCCCCTAGAGGTGTTCACTGCAGGGAAACCTGGTGTTCATGCGTGCCGGAACTTCACACGCCGTTTACCACATATCCGATCGGGCGTTCGCGGCTCACGAATAGGGTGCCTTCATGGAGAAGCTTGCCGCCGCTGACTGGCGCTCCCGAGGGGCGTCGATCGTCCAGTGGCTCCGACGGGCGGCTCCTGGGCGCGAGGGTGCCAACGAGGTTGGCATGCGCGTTCTCAAGCACGGCTCGACCGGGCTCTACCTCGCCCCTGACGGCGAATGGACAGCGGACAGCCGTCTGGCACATCGCTTCACTGACGATTACCGCGCCGGACGGTTGATTCAGCGGCACGCCTGTGAGATCCAAGCGTTCGAGCTGGTGGTCCCGCTCGACGCGAACTGACCGGGGGGCCGGAGCCACCGACCGCGCCGATCTCCTGCACGCGCTGCGGCTGCTCGATGATCTGACCGTGCCGTCAACGCATGGTCCCACCATCACAATGAGCCGAGTCGAGGTGTGGCGCGACCACGTCGGCCCCGTCCCAGCCCGACGGCTGTAGGGGGGACCCCCGGCAATCCGCAACCGGGGGTTGCGTAATCCACCGTGATGTGCAACCATGGGTTGCATGTCCAAAGGAGGAACGCCATGATCCCCGGCCGCATCGAACGAGACATCCTGATCGAGGCTCCGGTGGAGGTCGTCTGGCGAGCGGTGACCGAACCGGATCAGATCAGCAGCTGGTTCACCGACACCGCCGTGATCGATGTCCGCGAGGGCGGCGAAGGCACGCTCACCTGGAATGGAGGAGCCGCCACGAAGCCGACGACCGCTCGAATCAGCGTCGTGACTGTTGCACCGCCTCAGACGTTCTCCTTCCGCTGGGCTCACCCTGAGGGCGTCGAGGCGCGCCAGGACAACTCTGTCCTCGTCGAGTTCACGCTTCTCCCCGAGGGCGAGCACACCCGCCTGCGGGTCGTGGAGACCGGGCTTCTCGAGCTGGCATGGCCGGATGCGGACAAGGCCACGTACGCCGACGAGCACAACAAGGGCTGGGCGAGGCACCTCGTGAGCCTGCGTGAATACATGGTGCGGCCACCTGAGGAGTCCCCTCAGCGATGAGCGGCGAGAGCGTCGACGACGAGTTGTGGGCGGCGGTCGCCGATCCCTCACGGCGTCGAGTGCTCGACCTCATCGTCGGCCACGGGGAGGCGACTCCAACCGCGCTGGCCAGCGAACTGCCCTTCACTCGTCAGGCAGTGGCGAAGCATCTGGCCGTGCTCGAGCGGGCCGGCCTCATCGAGAGCTATCGCCGTGGCCGGGAGGTCCGTTACGTCGTCCGCGCCGACGGCCTCACCGCCGCCACGCAGGCGATGGCACGCGCCGCCGCCCGATGGGACAACCGGCTCGAAGCCATCAAGCGACTCGCTGAATCAGCACATCTCGACAACTCAGCTCGGACCGGTAGGAGGCAATCATGAAGGACGAGTCGACGAAGGTCCGGTGGCGGGACACGGTGCAGCTTGCGCAGGTCGCGCCGACGGGGACACTCGGGCTCGCCTCGCTGACGGCGACGCTCGGGCTCGCCGCCGCAGCCTGGGTCGTCGCGCTCGGGCAGATGCACGGGATGGACATGGGCGTTACGACACCGCTCGGTTCGTTCGCGTTCTTTCTCGCCCTGTGGGTGGCGATGATGGCCGCGATGATGCTGCCGGGTGCGGCTCCGGCAGTCCTGAGACGCGCTCATGCCAGTGGTCGTGTGCGCGCCGTGCCACTCTTCGTCGGGTCCTACCTTGCTGTCTGGACGCTCGTCGGTATCGCTGTCTACGCCGTATACCGGCCGCATGGGACGACTATCGCCGGCGCAGTGGCGATCGCGGCAGGCCTCTACGAGCTCACGCCGCTCAAGCAGCACTACCGCAGGCGCTGCCGCGAGAGCGTCCGCTCTGGATTCGAATTCGGGGTCTACTGCGTCGGCTCGAGCATCGGACTGATGCTGGTGCTGGTGGCCCTGAGTGTCATGAGCGTCACCTGGATGGCTGTGATCGCCATCCTCGTCGTGGCCCAGAAGCTGCTGCCTGCCAAGGCCGCAATCGACGTCCCGTTGGCGCTAGGGATCCTCGGACTCGGAGTCGTAATCGTCATCGCGCCCTCGTCGGTCCCCGGACTCATGCCACCGATGTGAGACGCCATTGGCTGGCACGACCCAAACCAAGGCGCTGTATCCACAAGAAGGAGAGAGACAAATGATCGATCACAAGACCGGAACGCGCGAAGAGTGGCTTGCGGCCCGGCTGGAGCTGCTCGAGGCCGAGAAGGCTCTTACGCGGCGCAGCGACGAACTGGCACAGCAACGCCAGGAGCTGCCCTGGGTTCGCGTCGAGAAGGAGTACCGCTTCGAGACCGATGACGGTACAGCGTCTCTTGCCGATCTCTTCAGAGGACGCTCGCAGCTCGTCATCTACCACTTCATGTTCGGAGCCGACTACGCGGCAGGGTGTCCGTCCTGCTCGGCGATCGCGGATGGCTTCGACGGCTCCGTCGTCCACCTCGCGAATCACGACGTCACGCTCTGCGCGGTGTCGCGTGCTCCGATCGCGCAACTGGAGGCGTACAAGCGGCGGATGGGTTGGAGCTTCCCGTGGCCGTCTTCGTTCGGCAGCGACTTCAACCAGGACTTCCAGGCGGCGGTCACCGAGGACGAATGGCGGTCGGGAGCCGTCGAGTACAACTTCCGCCGGTCGGACCTTCGGCCGCCAACCGCCCAGGACAGCGCCGGGCTCGACGAGTTCGCATCGAGCGTGGTCGGGACCGACTGGGCAACGTACAGGCGGGAAGGACCCGGGGTGAGCGCGTTTGCACTCGACGATGGCGTCGTGTACCACACCTATTCGGCGTACGCGCGTGGCTTGGACGGCCTCTGGGGCATGTACCAGTGGCTCGACCGCGCGCCACTCGGTCGCAACGAGGACGGCTTCTGGTGGCACCGCCACGACGAGTACCCGACCCGGTGACCCATCTGGAAGAGATCGTTGATGCCGATTCCTATGGTGCCTTGCGTGCGGCCAGCCAGGTGAACGGCTGTACGGCGCCCGTGGGCGTGGTGTGCTCCTCTCGTCGGGTAGCGACGAGCTGGAGGTCGCCACCCAACACCGTGAGCAGGTCTTCGGGTTCGTAGCGAGCGACGGACAGGCCGGAGCACCACGTGGGGCCGCCGGCGGCGAAGGTGGCGATCACGAGTGCGGCGCCTGGAGCAAGAGCCCTGCCGAGCAGGCGACGGTAGTGGGTCTGGTCGGCCGGGTCGACGAGGAAGTGGAAGACCGCCCGGTCGTGCCAGAGTCCGTACAGCCGGGTCGGCTCCCAGGTGAGCAGATCTTCGTGCAGCCACCGCACATCCCGCGCCGCAGGACCGAGGCGATGACGGGCCACCTCGATGGCGGGGGGCGAGACGTCGAGGACCGATACGTCCGTGAAACCGCCGGCCACGAGGCCGTCGACCAGGCTGGAGGTCCCACCGCCGACGTCGATGACCGCAGCGTCGAGAGGCACACCGAGCGCGCTGATGAGCTCCAGGGAAACAGCGGCGTGAGTCTGGTACCAGCTCAGCTGGGTCGCATCCTTGTCGTGGACCTCATCCCAGTGGCTCTGGTGCTCTTGTGCGACCGGGTCACCACGCTTCACAGCCCACAGTATTCCATCGCCTACTGCCGGGGTCCCTACTGTGTTCTCGCTCCGGACGCCGTCGAGCGGCTCCGAGCCAGAGGGTTCAAGGCGCGACGGCTCCAGGACGGAATGCCGGAATGGCGGCTCGCCGGTCTTCCCGTCGCCGTCGGTGATGACTGAGAGCCACCTCGACGCCAGCCACCTCGACGCCAGCCGGCGTTCGGGCTCAGACTGACGCGATGGGATTCTACGAGGAGCAACTCCTTCCCCGCTTCACCCACTTGGTCATGGGCCGCCATCACCTCAACCGTCCGATCGACCAGCTCGTGGGAGGCTCCGGGCTCGACTTGACCCGGATCGACCGCTATTACGTCAAGGGACCGCGGTCGTTCGGCTACATGTTCGAAGGCATCGCCACCAAGTCCTGACCCCGCTGGAGCAGCATCTGGGAGATTCCCCGAAGCGACCAGTGGCTCCCCCAACAAAGAGGGATCGCGACGGTCAGCTCCGATCCGTCCGGCAGCTTGGCCTGAATACCCTACAGGGGTATGCTGGGCGGAGGCAAGATGGCCGAAGGGAGAGTGATGCCCGGATACGCAGACAACAAGGATCGGGTGAGGACGCGCCTCCGGCGGGTCGAGGGTCAGGTCCGGGGTCTCCAGCGCATGGTGGACGAGGATGCGTACTGCATCGACG
>DASXCO010000011.1 GCA_036491125.1 Acidimicrobiales bacterium
CTGGCCATCAGCCCCAATGGCTCGGCTCCCCCCGGTGCCGGGCTCGCGGTCTCCCCGCAGCTGGGCGTCCCCAACCAGACCGACGTGTTCAGTGTCGCCACCAACGGAGCCGAGCAGGTCTCATGGGTCCAGGGCGCGGGCCGTTGGGAGGGGCCGATGGCCATCTCGTCTCCGAACCTGGCCCCGGCGGGAGCGCATCTGGCCACCTCACCGCAGTTCGGCGTGGCCAACCAGACCGATGTCTTCGTGGTCGACATCAACGGGGCGCTCCGGGTGACCTGGGTCCAGGGCGCCGGCAGTTGGAGCGGGCACATGGCCATCAGCCCCGATGGCGCCGCCTCGGTGGGCGGACACCTAGTTGCCTCGCAGCAGTTCGGTGTCGCGAACCAGACCGACCTCTTCAGCGTCGTCGACAACGGCGCGGTCCAGGTCTCGTGGGTCGAAGACGCAGGGAAGTGGAACGGACCCGCCGTCATCTGACACCACAGCTCAGACGTCGAGCTTCAGCTGGCGGATGGGGCGAGCTGGTCTCTGGCAACTTGCGTCAGCGGAGACTCGTCGGGGACCGTGAGCTGTGACTCCGTACCCAGCGGCGACGACCTTCCGCTGGTTCGCAGCCGTGTGAAGGCTGATCGGGCCACTCTGCGACCCAGCTGATTTTCGCGTCGTACCTATTCAGAGGGCCGTTTCGCTTGCCCCTTACTGCCCGCAGCTCACCGACTTTTGCCGTTCGTTAGGTCACGTTGTGGTCACGCTTTGATGAGGGTAACCCGAGGAGAGGGTCGACGATCGCCCCAGCCGCCTTCGTGAATCACGGCATGGTCGATTCCCGGCGGAACCGCCGAAAGGACGTCCCTCAGCATCTGGCCTCTGGCCGTTGGGTAGTGCCCGCCGGGAACCAGTTCGCTACTGCTCCTGTCCCGGTAGCCGCCACACCCAGTTGTCGTCCAGTCAACCTGTCATCTCCCAATCCATCAGGTAGACCCCAAAGGGATCGAGCCAATCGATCATGATCGTGCCTTCGGGGATCCTCCTCTCGCGTGACCGGGCTGGTCGCCGCGGTCGGGTGTGTCCTTGCGGCGAGGCCGTCCTCGCGAGCGGAGCTCCCCGCTCCTGGCGGGACTCTATGGGCGGGGTGCTACACGCATCGGGGCCTGTGCGAGAAGCGGGTCGGTACTCTGGTGGCCATGGCCCGACGCCAGCCGACCACAGGACGGGTGGGCGTCCCGCTCCGCGCTCTCCTCGAGGCGCGACGTGACGAGATCAAGGCCATCGTCACCCAGCACCGTGGCCAGCGCGTACGAGTCTTTGGGTCCGTGGCTCGCGGTGAGGACCGGACCGGAAGCGACATCGATCTCCTCGTCGACTTCGAGCCTGACAGCTCGCTGTTCGATCTGCGCCACCTCAGCGAGGCCCTGAGCGATCTGCTCGAACACCCGGTCGACGTGGTCTCCGCCGGGGGCCTCAAGCCCCGAGACCGGACGATCCTCGACGAAGCTATCGAGCTTTGAGCCGGTCCGACCCGGACCGCGTAGCCGACATCTTGGAGGCGGCGGACGAGATCGCAGGTTTGATCGCGTCCGGAAGGCCCTCTGGGACTCGGACCGTATCCGGAGGTTGGCGGTCGAGCGGCTTCTCGAGATCGTTGGTGAGGCGGCACGAGCCATGAGCCAGGAAGGGCGGGAGCGCTTTCCCGAGGTCCCTTGGGGCGACATCGTCGACCTACGCACCCTCCTCGCTCACCACTACCAGCGCGTCGACCAGAACCAGGTGTGGGTGATCGCCACGACATCGGTGCCCGCGCTGGCGACCGCCCTTCGGGAGGGTCAGGGAAGTCCCTAACGCCTCTCATCGTCCATCTAGCGTCTGGGGTTGGTCGTCCAGGTCGAGCCCGGGCCGAGTTGAGCCATTTGGCGATCTGATCGGGATCAAACCTGATGAGGCGCATTTCAGGTATGGAATCCTGCGCTCAGCGACAAGTTGGCGCACGTGCCGGGGAGCGACCCCAAGGTGCTCTGCGAGCGTTGTGACGTCGAGCAGTCTGGGTAACGATGGGCAACCGTGAGCTGGTTGTCGTTGAAGAGCGATCCGGGCTACGTGTTTTTGCACGGCGACACGATGCGCCAGCAGGGTTGACAGCAACGTTGACGCCAGCGTTGACAGCGAGAGGTTTTTGGTCGCCGAGGCTTTGTCCCGGACCGCGCAGCGCCTGATCAGGAGGGTGCAACGCGTGCAACGCCCGGTCAGCCACGTGGCCGCCTCACGAACCCAGGGCGGTCAAGGGACGGGCAGCAGGTCCGAGTGAGGACACGGAGCGAGCGGAGCGAGCGCAGGCCCGCAACGTGCCCTTGACCGTCCGGGATGGCACTCAAACGACAATGGGAACGGCCAGCCAGAGACAAGACCGGCACCATGCACCGACTCCGGCGGTAGCGCGGGGCCACATTGGTGATGCAAGTGTGTAGGACGAAGAATGGCGCTTGGGCGAGTGGGGGTTGAAGGTGTCGCCAGCGCCGCACGAGAGCAGCTCTGGGCAGAGCCATCCCGACGTCGCCCTCGATCGAAGATCGGGGGTTGGGGTGACGGAAACCGGCTTCCCGAACGATGATCCGGATGTGACCGAGCAGGAGCTTGCAAGGGCCGGCCCGAACGCGAGGCTCCTCGAGCTGTACGAGCGCGCCGTGCCTCAGGTCTACGGGTACCTGCTGCCCCGGTGCGGGAGCATGGCCGAGGCTGAGGATCTCACGGCCGAGGTCTTCCTTGCTGCCGTGCGTCGCCCTCCCGAGGAGTTGAACATTGCCTGGCTGGTGGCGGTTGCACGCCACAAGCTGGTGGACCAATGGCGGCGGGACGAGCGCGACCGGCAACGGCTCGCTGCCCTTGCCGCCGAAGCCCCCGCCGAGGAAGACCCCTGGGACGCCCAGCTCGACTCCGCCCAGGCGCACCAGGTTCTGGCCGGCCTCGGTGGCCACCATCGGGCCGCACTCACCCTGCGCTATCTCGACGGGCTTCGTGTCCCCGACGTGGCCCAGCATCTGGGCCGCACGGTGCATGGCACCGAGGCGCTGCTGACCCGAGCCCGCCAAGCCTTCCGTCGAGCCTACGAGCAGGGAGAGGCCGGTGACTGATCCCTTCGAGGGCCTACGCCTGACGGACGCTCCGCTCGCCCCCCGTCCTGAGTTCGTCGCTCAGCTACGGCGGAGGATCCTGGCAACGATCACTCACGACCAACCTGACGAGGAGGAGCCAATGCTCACTGCTACAACGACCATCGACCGGGTCGAGCCCTACCTCTCGGTGGCCGACGCCTGGGCTGCCATCGAGTTCTACAGGCGGGCGTTTGGGGCCACCCTGATCGGCGACCCGATCGTCATGGCTGACGGGAGTATCGGTCACTCCGAGCTCGCCGTCGGCGACAGCGTGATCCGTGTGGCAGGAGAGCACCCTCCCGAGGGTGTCAGGCATCCCGTCACCCTGGGAGGCACGACGGTGCAGCTCTACCTCACGGTGGACGATGCCGACGCCGTGGTGGCCAGAGCACGTGAGGCAGGGGCTGAGGTTCTTCGTCCGGTGGCAGACGTCCATGGATCCCGAACCGGCAAGGTGCGGGACCCCTTCGGCCACAACTGGTTCGTCAGGACCCGGGTAGACCCAGGTTGACCTCCAGCGGCTGGCCGACTACACATCCAGCGCCCATAGGGCGGCTGCGTGTTCGTCACTGCCGTGCCCCAGCAAGGAGCAGCTCGGGCACGCCGTCCTGTATTGCCTACTCGCTGCCGCCTTCGCCGAGGTGTTCGTGAGGGCGGGTGTGGACTCGTCTCAGGCCGCGACCAGGCCGCAGGAGGCCGCGAAACACCGGTCAGTGGTGGTTACTGACGGTCACCTGCGACACGCGAATGTGCTGCAGAGCCACTTTCTTGCCGGAAGGCCAGATCAACGACATCGGCCCGACTGTTCCTCGAAACACGCCAGAACCCGGGTCGACCGCCCAGGCCGCGCACGTCGGTGCAGCCCTCCCACGCGAGCCGGCGATCCGCGACGGTACGCTCGCCCCGTCGTATGAACCACCTGCACGTCAGTGTCGTGCGCGGCGAGCATCTCGGCGCGTCATCAACATTCCGTCCGCAAGGCGTGCCCGTTCGAACGGGCACGGAGGGGTTCTCACGGTCATTAACTAAAACGTGGACACTCCAAAAACCCGCTCTGATCTGCACTTTTGGGCCCCAAACCCGGTGGAGGTGATCGGACTCGAACCGACGACTTCTACGTTGCGAACGTAGCGCTCTACCGACTGAGCTACACCCCCGCGAGAGCTCAGGATAGTCGAGGGCCTAGTCGCTCCCCGATGGGCCAGCACCGGTGGCGCGGTCGATGGCCTGTCGCAGGCGACCCTGGAGGGTGGCGGTGGTGACGTCGCCCCGGCTGCGCTCGAGGACCGCCCGCAGGGCGTCCACCGTCCGGCGCAGGCCGCCGGTGATGGCGTCGGGATAGTCGATCGTGACCAGCATGTCGTAGGCGTCCTCCATGGCCCGCAAGAGGCCCTCGGCCCGGTCGAGCTCGCCCTGCCGGAGTCGGTCCAGGAGGTGCCGGCGCAGCTCCGACGCCGCCTCCGCCAAGCCGTTGAGCCACGCAGGCGTCCCCACGGCCAGCTCGGCTGCGTCGGGAAGCGACGACCCCTCCACGAGGGCCGAGGTCAACCGGGCCTCGGCGTACTCCTTCTCGGCGTCGTGGAGGAACCCGGCACCGGCCAACGCCGGATGCGGGTGCAGCGCCTCCTGCGCCTCCCGCAGGTTCGCCCGTGCCTCCTCGGCCAAGCGGGCATACTCGTCGGGCTCGAGGCGGTGGATGGCCCGGATGGACCTCCCGCAGGCCCGGATCGTCCGCCGGCAGGCGGCCAGGCCGTCCTCGCGAGCCCGGTGGGTACGCTCCAGCGTGGCCCGCACCGCTTCCCCGAGCGCCAACAGCTCTTCCCCGCGCCCAGGGTGGGGCACCGGCTACGCCGACGTCAGTTCGCTGAGCGCCGCAGCACGAACGCAGGCTCGGGCTGGCGGTGTCGGTCGAGAAAGGCGACCTTGGACGACCGCTCGAGGGCGACGCTCCGCAGGTGCATCAGCGCCGCGAGATAGCTGAGCGTCAGCCCGGCGAGGACGGCGCTGAACCCCCATGCCATCCGCAGGCTGGGGACCGCACCCAGCAGGAACGTGAGGGTAATGGCGGTCAGCAGCGTCTTCAGCACCTCGCGCCTGCGCCTGAGCGTGTGCTGACGCGTCGCCCACGCCACCGGCTGCGCGGAGGATGCGACCGGCGCCCGGTCCGACACCATCGCCCTGGCCGGCACGTCTGGCCCCGACGGCGCCACCGGCCGCCGCGGCAACGCTGCGTGCTGGCTCGAATAGGCCATGCCGAGGCTGGCCCGCCGGGTCCGAGCCAGGACCCACAACTGGCGACGAAAATCCCCGACGGAGTCCGTCGAACGAACGGCCTCTCTGGTACGGAGAATGCTCGGGAGAAGAACCGCCACCCACATCGACGCCAGGATCAGGAGAACAATGATCGTCACTGTTCCTCGACCTACCTTCCTCACTTCCTGGCGACCCTAACCCAGGGCTCGCGCTGAACGGTGGATGGTAGGACGGCCCAGCAAAACTTCCGCCACTGCTCACTGACCCGAGCGCGCCCCCCTCAACACGTCGATTTGTACTACCCAATGAACCGCCACGCCAGGGGATCTTTTCGGCGCGTCGTATCGGACCTGTACACCGGCAGTTTTCCTGCCGTTAAATCCCGCCGAGCTCAGCCGTCGAGCGACGCCTGCGTCACCCCGTCGGTCCGCCGCCACGTCCCCGAGCGACCACCGCTCTTCTCCCACAGGGCGAGGTCGCCGACGGTCATCGAGCGGTCGCTCGACTTGCACATGTCGTAGATCGTCAGGGCGGCCACGGCACAGGCCGTGAGGGCCTCCATCTCCACGCCCGTGCGGTCCACCGTCTCCACCTGGGTCTCCACGCCGACATGGTCGTCACCGATGGTGAAGTTCACGTACACCGAGCCGACCAGCAGGGGATGGCACAGGGGAATGAGATCTGCCGTCCGCTTCGCCGCCTGGATGCCGGCGATGCGCGCCGCACCCAGGACGTCGCCCTTGGTCATGGCGTTGCTGGCCACCCTCGACGTGGTGTCGGGCTGCATGGTCACCTTGCAGCGGGCCAGCGCCCGCCGGTGGCTGGGCTCCTTGGGGGTGACATCGACCATGCGGGCCCTGCCCAGCGGATCGACATGGGTGAGGCCGCGGTCCGTCATGACGGCGAGTCTAGATTCATCCGGCGCTCCTGGTCGCCTGACCAGTCAGTTCGGCCGCCGCCGGGCCTGGTCGCTGGCGCGCCGGCGGCTGACGCCTCCGGCCGGCCTCCCGGGCCGGCTTACCCGCCGATCTGGCTCATGCTCCTCGGGGGCCGCACGAAGCTCGCCCGACCGATGTGGTGGCCCGCCCACTTGGTGCCCACGGCACGTTCGATGGCGGCCGCCAGGTCGTCGTCGGAGCCACCATTTCGCACAACCGTCCGCAGGTCGTGCTCGTCCAGCGCGAACAGACAGGTGCGGAACTTCCCCTCGGCCGTGATGCGCACCCGGTCGCAATCTCCGCAGAACGGCCTCGTGACCGACGGGATGACCCCGATCTCCCCCCCGCCGTCCACGTACCGGTACCGGGTCGCCGGCTCGGGTCCGTGGGGAACGGGCTCCAGGGGGTAGACGGCGTCGATGGCGGCCAGGGTCTCGTCCGCCGGCACCACCTGGTCCATCGTCCACCCACCGTCGGCGTCGAGCGGCATGAACTCGATGAAGCGGGGCTGCACCCCCCGCTCGCGGCCGAAGGTGGCGAAGTCGACGGCCTCGTCGTCGTTGACCCCCCGCATCATCACCGTATTGACCTTGACCGGGCTGAACCCTGCCCTGATGGCGGCCTCGATCCCGTCCAACACCCGGTCCAGCTGGTCCCGCCGGGCCATCTGGCGAAATCGCTCCGGCCGCAGCGAGTCACACGACACGTTGATCCGGTTCAGCCCCGCCCGCCGCAGCTCCCGCGCCACCAGCCCGAGCGTGGCCCCGTTGGTCGTCATGGCCAGGTCGACGCCCCGCCCCGTGGCCGGCACCCGCAGCCCGGCCAGCATCTCCACCAGCAGCGGCAGCCGGGCCCGCACCGTCGGCTCGCCCCCGGTGAGCCGGATCCCGTCGAAATCGAAGCGCTCCACGCACAGGCGGGCCACCCGCTCGATCTCCTCGAAGCTCAGCAGCTCCGAGCGGTCGAGCCACTGCATCCCCTCCTCGGGCATGCAGTACGTGCAGCTGAAGTTACAGCGGTCGGTGACCGATATGCGGAGGTCCCGCACGGTCCGCCCGAAGGGATCGACCAGCGGCTTGGGGGCCACGTCGTTCACCCCGACCATGCTAGGGGCCGGCAAGCCGTCGCACCGCGGCAGTTTGGCCGGGACGGGACGCCCGACGCCTCAGAGCTCGCCCAGCAGCATCGTGGTGACGCAATCCCCAGCGTCGATGCCTTCGCCGTCGGGTAGCAGCGCCAGGGCGTTGGCGAGCGCCATGGCCGAGAGCTGGTGAGAGGCCTGGCCGCCCGCGGATCGGAGGTGGAACCTCCCGTCGGAGCGGGGTGTGGCGATCACCCGGGCCAGGTGCAGCTTGCCGTCCGGACGCCGGCGCAGGCTTTCGTCGGCCACGGCCTCGACGTGGACGCGATCGAGCTGGTCGTGACCCATCATCGCCCTCAGCCCCGGTCTGGCGAACAGCTCGAAACTCACCATCGACGACACCGGGTTGCCGGGAAGGCCGAACACCGGACGGCCCTCGATGACCCCGAAGGCCAACGGCTTGGCCGGCCGGATGGCCACCTGCATCCATCGCATCGAGCCCGCGCTCAGCCGGTCGAGGACGACCTTCACGTAATCGAAGTCCCCCATGCTGACGCCCCCGCTGGCCACGACGGCGTCACAGGTCGGAAGCGCTGCTTCGACTGCCGACGTGATCGCCGCCTCATTGTCGGGGGCGATGCCGAGGTCCATCGGCACGCATCCGCTCCTGGCGAGCAGGGCCAGCAGAGCATGGCGGTTCGAGTCCCTGATCTGGCCGGGCTGGAGGTGCGCACCCCCCTCGACCAGCTCGTCGCCGGTGGACAGCACCCCCACCAGCGCCTGGGGGTACGCGGCCACGCTCGTGTGGCCGAGGGAGGCCACCACGCCCAGATGACCGGGGCCCAGGGCCGTGCGCGGCGGGAAGACCTCCTGGCCGGGAGCGATGTCGTCCCCGGGCAGCCGCAGGTGGTCGCCTGGACGCGCCGGCTGCTCGACGATCACCTCCGCCCCCTCGGTGTGGGTCCGCTCCACCATGACAATGGCGTCACAGCCGGGCGGGATGGGCGCGCCGGTCATGATGCGCATGGCCTGCCCAGCGCCGAGTGCCGCCGATGGGGCGGTCCCGGCAGCCACGGTGCCAACCACCGAGAGCCGCACCGGCGCTCCCTCGGTGTCGGCGGCCCGCACGGCGTACCCGTCCATCGCCGTGTTGGCGAAGGCGGGAACCGCCTCACGGGCGACGATCGCCTCCGAGCTGACGCAGCCCAGCGCCTTGTCGAGGGGGATCTGGCGTGGCACGAGCGGCGCGCATCCGTCGAGGACGAACTGGCGGGCCATCGCCAGGGGGATCACCGCCGGCCCCTCAGCTCTCGCCCTGCCGCGCCGCCAGGTCCGTGATGAGGCGACGCACGCCTGGTGCCAACTCGGGGCGCTCGAGGGCGTACTCGAGGTTGGCCCGGAGGTAGTCGAGCTTGTTGCCGGCGTCGTAACGGCCCCAGTCGAACGGGTACCCGTAGACCTTCTGGGTCTCGAGGAGCAGGCCGATGGCGTCGGTGAGCTGGAGCTCTCCGCCCTTGCCCGGCTCGACCCGGTCGATGGCGTCGAAGATCTCCGGAGTGAAGACATACCGG
>DASXCO010000012.1 GCA_036491125.1 Acidimicrobiales bacterium
TGTCGCCGTGGGCTTCGAGCAGGGAGGCCGCGGCGTAGTGCATGAGCAGCACCATTGCCGTCGACCCGCATTCCCGGCTCAGCTGCTCGATGACCTCGGCTGCTGCCCGCAGGCCCAGCCCGGCACCCCCGGCATCGGCGCCGGTGACCAGCCCGAGCATGCCTGCCCTACCCAGCGCGTCGAGCGACAGTCGAGGGAACGTGGCGTTGCGGTCGACATCGCCCGCATTCGGAGCCACGACGTCGTCGATGATGGCCGCCAGCGCGTCTGCGTACTGCATCCCGTCCTCCTAGCGATCGTGGGTTCCACCCGCCCGACCGGGCGGGAGCGACTGCTGATCCTCAGCGACGCGCCATGCGACTCACCTCCTTCCTCAGGCCGGCGAGGCTAGCCCCCCGTCAAAGTCCGAGCGATGGGGTCAGACAGCCCCTGCTCGACGAGGGTCCCTCCCCCGGAGAGGGGACAGTTGCCGAGGGGTGGAGGTGATTTCGCGACCACTCGAAACCGGTGCCGGTCGAGACGGGCTCCGAGCACCCTGGCGGCTACCAGGCTGAACTGAGCCGGACGCTGGGCTGTTTTGCTGCCGACCCTGACGAGGTCTCGAGGGGCGAGCGCTCGCCAGCCGAGTGAGGCACATCTGCCGCGGCCGGTTGGTCGTGGAGAATGAGAAGGTGGAGACGTGGGCTTCCGACCCGTTCCCCGTGTAGCCGGCCTGGTTCTGACCGGTGGAGCGAGCCGACGCATGGGCCGGGATAAAGCCGCCATCGTCATCGAGGGAATGTCCTGCGCCGAGCGGGTTGCTCGATGCCTGTCGCTAGTCGCCTCTCCGGCCCTCGAGGTCGGCCCCGGTCGGTCACTGCTGCCGGCCGTGAACGAAGAACCGAGAGGACAGGGACCTCTTTGCGCCCTCGTGGCCGGATGGCATGCCCTGACCGTCCGAGGCCACCGCGACCATGTGATCGTCCTCGCCTGCGACCTTCCGCTGGTGACCGAGGCCCTGCTGAGCTTCCTGGCGTGCAGACCTGAGCACGGAAGCGTGGTGCCCGTTGTCCATGGCCGAGCCCAGCCGCTGTGCGCTCGCTTCAGCAGTGTGGCGCTCGACAACGCAGCGCGGGCGGTGTCGGCCGGCTACCGGTCGCTTGCTCCGCTCCTCGAGGGGGACGACGTCACATGGCTGGAAGAACCGGACTGGGGTGAGGTGGCCGACAGTCAGGCCTTCTCAGACATCGACTCGCCGGCCGACCTGCTGAGACTGGGCTTCACGCCGACGTGACCGGGTTCGCTCGAGGACCTCGAGCAGGGCCACTACTACCGGGAGGCATAGTTCGACATGGTCGAGATCACGGGGACCGGGATATGGAGCTCGGGGCTCCGGTATGGGGATCCCGCGGAAGCTGCCGAGGCCGCGGCCGAGCTCGAGGAGCTCGGGTATTCAGCCCTGTGGATTCCCGATATCGGTGGCGACGTGTTCGGCGCTGTGGAGCGTCTCATGGTCGCTACGAGGAGAGCGACGATCGCGACGGGAATCCTCAACCTCTGGATGCACTCGCCCGGGGAGACGGCAAGCGCGCACGATCGCCTGGCTGGCGCACACGGAGACCGGTTCCTGGTCGGCATCGGCGTCAGCCACGCCCCGCTGATCGATTCCATCGAGCCAGGCCGGTACGGTAAGCCGATTGCGGCGATGTCGGCGTTCCTCGACGGGCTCGATTCGGCACCGGCTCCGCTTGCGCCAGCCGAACGGGTGCTGGCCGCGCTGGGACCGAAGATGCTCGAACTGGCTCGCAGCCGGTGTGCGGGCGCCCACCCTTACAACGTGACTCCGGAGCACACGGCCCTGGCTCGAGAAGCGGTAGGACCATCCAAGCTGGTCCTCCCCGAGCAGGCGGTCGCCTTGACCACTGATCCTGACCTCGCTCGCAAGCTCGGCCGCGACCATCTCGCCACCTACATGACGCTGCCGAACTACACCAACAACCTGCGGCGGCTCGGCTTCAGCGACGGCGACTTCGGCGCCGGCGGCAGTGACCGGCTCATCGACGCCCTGGTGGCCTGGGGCGACGACACCGCCATCGAGGCCCGGATCCGTCAACACCGAGACGCGGGAGCGAACCACGTGTGCATCCAGGTCCTCAGCGATGAGGGAATGCTGCCACGGGAGGCGTGGAGAGCGCTTGCTCCGATAGTGGCGAGTTAGCCCGGAGGCAGGAATCTCATGGGACAGGAAGGTGTCCCACCAACCCCTGCTGTATGCCGCCGGGCGCGCCCAGGCTCACGAGGAATTGGTTGAAGCTGACCCCAACCGCCGTCGAGACACCCTCGACCCCGCTCACGGCACCTTCGGTTCGCGCCAACGCGTCTCCAAGCTTCCCTCCGAAGACACCCCCGCCCGCCCAACCGATCTCCAAGTTCGGGTACGCGTCGTGGAGGATTCCGACCACGTCGCCAGCACTGACGTGCTGGCCGACGCGGACGGTAGGAGTGACGTTCTCTGCGTAGTACACCAACTGTCCGCGGAACTGCCCTTGGTCGAGCTGGAGGGCGATGAATGCACCTCCGGGCCAGCCCGCCTCGGACGTCAGTCGGATGGTGCCGCTACCAACAGCCAACAGCGGACCGGTTCCGCCGTAGTCAACCCCTTGGTCAATGCGCTTTGGTCGAAGGTTCGCGATCTGGGCGAGAGGATTGACGTAGCCAAGCGGGGGGAGGGGATGGGGTGCGCTCGGCTGTGTTGCCGGGCTCAGCGGTGCCGTCGGGGCCGGTGCGGCGGTCCCGGGGGGAGGAGATGCGAGCACAGCCACGTTCGGGCCAGGGGGCATGGTCCTGCGGAGCTCGCGCCCGGTCGAGTGACCCCCACCGACGACAGCGGCGCCGTCCACCGAGCGGCCGGCGGCCAGAGCGAGCGTCGACGGGCCGGGGATGATGCCGGTGGCGAGCCCGCTGCCGATGGCCATCAGCGCCGCCGAGTAGGCGAGCAGGCCCCTTCTCATGGTGCCCGGAGTCGTGGCCGAGGCGGGCTCTGTGAACACCGCGAGCCGACTGCACCGCTCCTGCAGGAGGCGGACCAACGGGAGCGCCACGGCCTCGGCTGCCAGGGCCAGGCGGGCAGCCACCCGTACAGGGAAGAAGGGTGAGACTGTGGCCCGCTCGACGGTCTCGGCCAGTCCCGCGTCGATGAGGCAGTCAACCTTGGCGGTTCCGGCCACCCCGGCCCCGTCCAAAAGACGCTCGCCCAGACGCATCGGCCGAGGCCGCTTTCGCACGAGGCGCTCGCTTCGCCGCTCGTGCAGCTATGTCCTGCCTGCTCGGATCACAAATATGACGAAACGGTCAGGTTTGGCTGGCCGGCGGGGTCGCCGCACCCCGGCGACCGGTAGGGGGGTCGCGCAACTGCGCCCCTTATCCCCCGTTTAGGGGTAATCTTCCTCCAAGGAGGGGAGAGGTGGCTTGCTGCTCCCCTCATGTGAGGGGGAGAAATGAGACCTCGTCAGCGGAGGGCATGGTTCCGCCACTGCGGGTTGTGCGGTGGGGTTGATGATCGCCGGTCGTTCGGAGAGCCGGAGGACGGGATCGATTCTGGCACGGCCTGGATCTGTCAGGACTGTGGGCTCGGAGCCGAGCTCGAGTATGTCGAGCTGCCGATCGATCTGGTCTATGAGCGGCACTGAACGCGTCGCTCTCTCGTGCTAGCGATCATTGCCCAAACGCAACGCCAGGCGTAGAGCCGTACCCCGACGCCAGCGTCTCGGTCGCGGTGTAGCCGCTGTTGCTGCAGCCGTCGTAGCCGGGTCGACCCTCGCTGCTTGCTCGGGCTCGAGTCCGGCGACCAAGCAGGGAGATGTCAGCACTCCCTTCAGGCCATCGGTCGCGACGTCCGCAGCAACCACTACCACGACGTCCGCTCCGACCGTCGCCCAGGTGATCGACACGACCTACCCATCGGCTGTTCTGGGCACCAACCGCCGCGTCCTCGTCGTCCTCCCGCCGGGGTACAGCCGCGGGCAGCGATACCCCGTCGTCGAGGTGCTCCATGGGGTCCCTGGGGGCCTCCAGGAAGCGATCGGGGGTCTCAACGTGGCCCAGCTTTCCAACCAGTCGAAGACGCCGTTCATCGCGGTGGCTCCCGATGGGACAGGCCCTGCCGTCGGCGAGAGCGACTTCGCCAACACCAGCCGCCAGCCGATGGGCACGGTGACGGGCCCCGAGCTGCGGCAATGGGTGAACGCTCAGTACTCGACCAACGGGACCTGGGACGTCACCGGCCTCTCGGCGGGCGGCTACGGCGCCGCCTACCTGCCGACGCTGTCGCCGGGCGTGTACCAGCAGGCGTGCCCCATGAGCGGTTTCTTCACCGCGGAGCCGCCGGCGTTCGGCGGACAATCCGCCGCCGCGAAGCAGGTCGGCTCCCCGATCCTGCACGTCTCGAGCCGCGGTCCGCGCACCCTGGTCGTGTCCGGATCGAACGACCAGGAGTCACTCGACGAGGCCCACCGCTACATCGCGGCCATGAACACCGCCGGGCAATCGAACAGCGGCCTTGTCATCAATCCCGGTGCGCACGAGCTCCCCGTGTGGACACGAGGGATCAAGCAGTGCCTGTCGTTCTTCTTCCCGGCCTCGGGGTTGAGCCCGTAGCCCTCAGTCCTTCGCACCTGGCATGGACAAGGGCGGGCCGCCGGTGTGGTGACCGATCACGCTCCTCCGGCCCGGCTCGAGTCGAGGATCTTCGAGCTATTCGATATCCGGCCGTTGGTGAGCGGTTCGTGGTGAATCGCTGGTCGTCTCCAACTCGAACCACACACTCTTGCCGCGGATGCCCTCGTTGACGCCCCAGGAGGTGGCGAGGGCGTCTACGACCTGGAGGCCGCGGCCATGTGCCTCGAGTGGCGGCAACGTCTCACTGTGTCGTGGTGGCTTGTTGCTGCCATCGAAAACCGTGACCCTGAGGCGACGGTCGTCGAGGTCGATGCCCACGATCATCTCCGAGCGGGCGTGGATGATCACGTTGGTCACCAGCTCGCTGCTCAGAAGGGCGGCTGTCTCGCTCAGATCCCCGCGACCCCAACGGCGGAGGGTGCCCTCGACGAACTGCCTGGCCGCGAGGGCACCGGTGGGATGGGGACTCAGTGAGATCGAGTCCTGCATGGCGGCATAATTACCCCGTTTCGCCGGTGGTTGGCCAAATCACCCGCGCCTGAGACCTGGACCCGAGCCCGGTGGACGCGCCGACTCGCCTACCCTGGGAGCCTTGACGCCGGTCGAAGGGACCACCGTCGTGCCCGATGAAGCGGACAGCGAGAGGATCGAGGCCGGGGTGCCCGATCGGGAGCCGGACAGCAGCTGGTTCACGGATGGCGAGCTCACGGCCCTGGCCCTCGCCGCCGACCCTGATGGGCCGCTGGATGAGGATGCCGTACCCCTGACCAGCTACGCGGACCAATCGGCGGCCGCCCTACCGGAGTGGTACATGCCGCCGGTGAGGGCACGGAGAGGAACGCGCCGCCGGACAGCGGTCGTGCTCGCGATCGTCATTGCCTTCCTCGTCATCGAGGCGGTCGGGCTCTGTAGCGCCTACGGCCAGCTAGTGATCGGCTGACCGGCTGCATCGGCGCGGTCGGGCTCAGCTGACCGCTGTCGTCTGACCATTCGGAGGATGATCCGGCGCGCCTTCCGACCCGAACAGCCCCTGTCGGAGAGCCAGGGCGACGGCCTGGGTGCGGTCCTGGACCCCGAGCTTGCGGTAGATGTGTCGAAGGTGGGTCTTGACGGTCTCCTCGCCCACGACCAGCTGCTCGGCGATGCGATGATTGCTGAGCCCGTAGGTGAGCAGTCGCAGCACGTCGCTCTGTCGTCGGCTGAGCCCTAGCCAGCTGCCCGGCCACGCATTGCCATCCCAGGCGTAGGCAGCTCTCAAGGCGACGCTCGTCGCCAAGTTGGGATCGACCACCGGGGTGCCCTCGCTCGTCTGCACCAGGGCCTCCACCAGCTGAGAGCTGTTCTGGGACCGGGACAGAAAGGCCGTGACCCCGCGTCGGAGAGCCTCGAACAACCAGCGCTCGTCGGTCGCCTCGCTCAGGACGGCGACTCGCCACGGGGAGCTCGTTTGCACCAGCTCCCCGGCCAGGTGCAGCGCGTCCGCCCCTTGCGTCCCGACATGGACCAGGACGACGTCGGGCCGCAGCTCGGACACCGCGGCGGCGACGTCCCTCTTCGGACTGAGCTGCCCGACCACCTCGACGCGGCCGCGATGCCGAGCGAGCATCGCCTGGAGACCAGCGCAGATGATCTCGTCGTCGTCGACGAGCACGACGCGAACCGGTCCGTGCCCGTTCGCCCCCTCAGGCAGCTGCTCGATCATCTGGGCTCCGTCCTGTCTGCCTTGGCCGGGTCCGCCTAACCCCGTCCCTCCCGCTGACATCTCAGGGATCGCGGTGATCCCCTTCAATTCGGACATCTCCCCCTCTCCTTCGTCGCGACCGCCATCGAGTCACCAAAGCATAGCCCCGATCCTGGGGGTGAGAAAGGCGTACTGCACCCGGCGTCCCTGGCGAGATAGTGGTTGTGGCGTATGGCAGGGTGCGTCATTGCGTTTGGACATCTGGGTCGGTGCCGATGATTAGGGAGCGGGGACTGTAGGGGCGTGGTCAATGTGAAAAGCTTACGCCTGAACGGGCCTCGGACTCGTCAGCCCCTGTCAGGTCGCCGTATCCGCCAAATGCACCTGGTGAACACCGGAGCCCGGCACCGTCGGCCAGCGCCGCCTGCTCGTTCGCTGGGAGCCAAGAGGGACCACACCGAATTCACAGGCCTTAAGTTACCTGTTTTAACGTCGCTTTGTGGTCCCAGGCATTTGTCATGGACCGGACAGATTAAATCCTTAATCGACATGAAGATCCCTCAATGTCTTAGCCTTTGAAAGCGATCGTGTCCGACAGGACACCACGGACGCGGCGCCACGGTGGGTAGCGTGAACGCGACCGGACAGCAGGAGGCCCGCATGGGTGACGATTGGGCGCGGCCCGTGGTGCACTGGGAGATCGAGGCGATCGACGCTGATGCGCAGAGGGCCTTCTACGCCTCGTTGTTCAACTGGGAGATCGGTGACGGCCCGGTCATGCAGGTGCCAGCCGGCATCGGAGGACCGGAACCGGGGCCGGGCGGGCACCTGCGCCAGAGTGATCGCAGCGGGGTGACGCTCTACGTCCAGGTGCGCGACCTTCGGTCCTCGCTGTTGAAGGCGACCGCGCTCGGCGCGACGGTGGTGGTCGAGCGGTTCGACATTCCCGGCGGGGCGACCCTGGCGGCCATCACTGACCCGGAGGGCAACCCCGTGACGCTCGTGCAGCAATGAGCTGACGGATCAGTCGAGGGTCTCGTACCGGCTCGTGGTGAAGGTCGAGCGGTTCACCAGGGCCATGAACGCCGCGTTCGCGGGCTCGTCGTCGAACTGCGCTTGGGCGGTGTCGGCGTCAGTCCGCGAGCTCCAGATCACCACCACGAGCCAGTCCCCGTTCCCACCGTGAGCCGTCGTTCGCCTGAGGAACGTCGGTTGTTGCCGCATGAGCTCGGTCTGAACCCACCGGTCGGCGTCCAGGAAGGCTCCGATGTCGGCGCCCGCCGCCAGGCGAAAGGTGTGCGTCTCGATCACTGCCATATCGAATCGCCCCGGCTCGTTGGCCGATCACGCTGACACGAGCGCCGCGCCGGCTCGCTGCACCGCGTATCGAGCTCCCGAAATGAGGCATTTGGGGCGCCGACTGCCGGTCCCAAATGGGCACGTGAGGCTCAGCGTCGGCGGAATGGACGCTCGCCCGTCAACCGGCGGACAGCGAGTGGTAGGCGCTCAGATCCACCTCTCGCTCCTGGCCACCGCTTCTCCGCACGATGCGATCCCTGGCCTCGTACAACTGGTGGTGGCGAATCCTGTCGACGGCGTCGTCCACGTCGTCGCAGCTCCCGATCCCCACCGGCCGCCCATCCCGGATCACCTCGCAGCGGCCGACCGCCTCGTTGATCGCCCAGGTTGCTTTCCAGGCTGGCATCGTCCACCTCCCAGCTCGCCAGCGAGCCTAGTGCCGCTGGGCCAGGTCGTCCACGGCCGCTCGCATGCCGCGGGAATCGTCGTCGAGCTGGTGGGCCCCTGACGGGTTGCGATCAGTTGTCGTCGCAAGCACGCCCCGGATCCCCCGTTCGGGGGAACTTTGACGGTTCGGGGAGGTTACGGGCCTTCCGATCGAGAACGCTGCGGCGCCCGACTGAGGAGGTCCCAAATGCGCCGTATTGTCCCATTAGCGGTCACCCTCGCGCTCGCTCCGGTCATGCTCGCCCCGTCGGCGGGTGCCGCGGTCCAGGCGGTCTCGCACCGGCCGCTCATATCCGTCGGAGCGAACAAGTCGAACAACTGGTCGGGTTACAACCAGGGCACCCTCGAGCAGGGGAACAAGCTGTTCAACGAGGTGGCTGGGGACTGGACCGTGCCCACCGCCACGAACCACAAGGCCGGAGAGGCCGAGTTCTCGTCGACCTGGGTCGGCATCGGCGGAGGGTGCATCGACGCCTCGTGCACGACGACCGACTCGACGCTCATCCAGGCCGGCACCGAGCAGGACGTGAGCGCCCAGGGCGTCGCCTCCTATTCGGCCTGGTGGGAGCTGATCCCGGCGACCAGCGTCACGATCAGCACGGTCGGCGTGAAGGCAGGCGATCACGTCCATGTCGATATCGGCGAGATGGTGGCCAACTCGAATGTGTGGACCATCACATTGAAGAACGTCACCTCAGGCCAGACCTTCACGATGACTACCCCTTACAGCTCGACGCACGCCACCGCAGAGTGGATCGAGGAGACGCCGGTCGTGGTGGGCACCTCGGGTACCGGCGTCGGGCCCCTGCCCAACCTCTCGACCGTCAACATCGACCTGGCCAAGGCCAACAACGTCCCGGCCGGGCTCAAGGCGTCGGAGGAGCTGCAGCTGATCGACTCCAGCGGTAACCCCCTGTCGACCCCGTCGGCGCCCGACAGCGACACCGACGGCTTCAACGTCTGCGCCTACGCCAGCAGCTGCTCGGCGCCCACCAGCTCCTAGCAGCGCTCACGGCCTGCGTCACGACACCGAGGTCACGGCCGGCCCCGCTGGGGGGGCCGGCCGTGCCGCGTCGGTCATGTGACCAGTTCCTCCGAATGGGGTAGGTCGACCGGGGCCCGTGGAACGAGAAGATGTGCCAATCTCCCGGCCCGTCGACAAGGGGTGTCCGAGTTCGTGTCGAAGCACGAGGTGTGGGTGACCAGCTGATGGGCAAGCTGGGGCGGTTCGCCACCACTGTCGTGGCCGCCGGCACGGTCCTGGGGCTGGCGGCCCTCGCCCTGGTCCCGGTCGGGGGGGTGCTGGGCCATGCGTCTCACACCCTGGCCATGAGCCAGCCGGTCCGCCTCAAGCCGCTGGACCTCCCCTCGAAGGTGTACGACAGCAAGGGCAACCTGCTGGCTGTGCTCCAGGACCAGGACTATCGGGCCCCGATCTCGCTTGCGCAGGTGCCGCCGACGGTGGTGCACGCCGTGCTCGATGCCGAGGATGCCACCTTCTATCAGCATGGAGCAGTGAGCGTCCCCGCCATCCTGCGGGCGGTCAAGAACAACGTGTCGTCCAGCGACGTGCAGGGCGGCTCGACGATCACCCAGCAGCTGGTCAAGAACGCGGTGCTCGATTCGCAGCGCAGCATCAACCGCAAGCTGCACGAGGCCGTTCTGGCCTTCCGCCTCGAGCAGCAGATGACCAAGGACCAGATCCTGGAGCGGTACCTCAACACGGTCTACATGGGCGAGGGGGCGTACGGGATCGAGGCCGCGGCCCAGACCTACTTCGGGACCGACGTCAGCCGGCTCAACGCGGCTCAGGCCGCCCTGCTCGCCGGGGAGATCCGCAACCCCGAGGGCGACGACCCCATCCGCCAGCCGGCGGCGGCGGCCGAGCGACGGAGCCAGGTCCTCGACAGCATGGTGACCAACGGCCATCTGAGCGCCGAGGAGGCCACCCTTCTGAAGGCCACCCCGCTGCCGACGACGCTCCACGCGCCCGCGACGCAGCAGGCCAGCCCGTTCGTCGTCGAGGTCAAGGCGGCCCTGCTGGACACCAGCGACCATCGGTTCGATGGCATCGGCACGACCGCGGCCGATCGTCTGAACGCGCTCTACAAGGGTGGCCTCAACATCACCACCACACTGGATCCGACCCTCCAGCACGACGCCGAGCAGGCGGTAGCGGCCGAGCTGCCCAACACCGCGGGACGGTTCACGGCCGCCGTAGCGGCCGTGGACCCGGCCACAGGGTTCGTGCGGGCCCTCGTTCCCGGCAACCCAGGATCCGACGGCAGCGGCTACGACGTGGCGACCGGCCGGGGGGGCGGCGGACGACAGCCCGGCTCGTCGTTCAAGGCCGTGGTGCTCGCCGCCGCCCTCGAGAACGGGTACAGCCCGAACGACACCATCGACGGGACCGCGCCGTGCACGATCAGCCTGCCCGGCTCCCCGCCCTACGTGGCCCACAACGCCGAGGAGGGGGCCGGTGTGATGAGCCTCCTGGATGCCACGGCCAACTCGGTCAACTGCGCCTATATCCGCTTGGGCGTGGACGTTGGCCTGCCCAAGGTGGCCGACATGGCCCACCGCCTGGGCATCCCGGCGACCGTCAAGCTCGGCACCACACCCTCGCTGAGCATCGGGTCCTACGAGGTGACCCCGCTCCAGATGGCCTCGGTGTACGCCACGCTGGCGGCCGACGGGGCGCGCCGAACGCCGAGTGTCGTGCAGAGGATCACCGACAGCTCGGCAACGACGCTGTATGAGGCCAATCCGACCCCCACCCAGGCCGTGTCGCCCCAGATCGCCAGGACGACCACCCAGGCGCTCCAGGCCGTGGTCCAGCGGGGCACCGGCACGGCGGCCCAGCTGTCCGGCCGCCCCGTGGCAGGCAAGACGGGGACCACCGACGATCTGGCCAACGCATGGTTCGTGGGCTACACGCCCCAGCTGGCCACGGCCGTCTGGATGGGCTCGCCCACGGGCCAGGTCCCGATGCGCGGCGTTGGGGGGGTGGACGTGTTCGGCGGGACGTACCCGGCCCGCATCTTCCGCGATTTCATGAGCGCCGGCCTCGCCGGCCAACCCGCGGCCAGCTTCACCGCTCCTGACCCGAGCCAGATACCCCCGGGGCACTTCCTGATCGCCCAGGACTCGCCCGACGCCCTCACCAGCCCGCCCCCGCCGCCAGCGCCACCGCCCCCGCCTGCGGCGCCCGGCCCGGCTCCGGCACCGCCGCCCGCCGCTCCGCCTGCTCCGGCACCGACCCCGGTTCCGCCGGCGCCCATACCGGGCAACCGCCACCACGGGCACTGAGCCGGCGCCCACCGTCCAGCCGTCGCCTACAGACCATCTCGGCCCTGGCTCTCGCCGTGCAGGCGCCGGTCCTGCTCGCGGTGGCAGACTGGGGCCGGCCCCGAGTGGAGCCAGCCGCAACGGCGCGGAGGTGACGGCATGTCGATGAGTACCGCCCCGGAGTCGCTACGACCTCTCGAGCGGCGGGTGCTCGCCCTCCGTGAGGCGGGCGTGGACCGGGAGGAGATCGCCCGCCGCTTTCGGCGCAGCCCCGAGTTCATCGACCGGGTGATCGACATGGCCCACCTTCCCCGGCACCCGAGCGGGGCCTCGACACCGCCCCGTCATGCCCTGCGTCCCATCGAGCGGTGCCTGCTGCGCTGGCAGGAGGAGGGAGAGTCCTTCGACTCCCTCGCACCCCGGTTCAAGCGCAGCCCCGCCCATCTCCGGCGGGTAGCGGGACTGGCGTCGTACAAGCTCAGTCACCAGGGCTGAGCAGGAACCGTCTCCCAGCTCAGCCGTCGCCAGCTGTCAGCGCCGGCACCTCGTGGTCGTCCGGCTGACCCTCCGGACCGGCTGCACCGTCGGTGTCCGCTTGGCGCTCGAACTGCGTGCGGTAGAGCTCGGCGTACACGCCTTCGCGAGCGAGGAGCTCGGCGTGGCGCCCGCGCTCGACGATGCGCCCGTCGGACACCACGAGGATGAGGTCCGCCTCCTTCACCGTCGACAGGCGGTGGGCGATGACGATCGAGGTCCGTCCGGCGAGCGCCGTCTTGAGGGCCCGCTGCACGGCCACCTCCGACTCGGAGTCGAGGTGGGCGGTGGCTTCATCGAGCACGACCACGTCCGGGGCCTTGAGCAGCAGCCGGGCGATCGCCAGCCGCTGCTTCTCTCCGCCCGACAGGCGGTAGCCGCGGTCGCCGACGACGGTGTCGAGGCCATCAGGGAGTCCCTGGACGAGCGGCAGGACCTGCGCCGCCTCGAGTGACTGCATGAGCTCCTCCTCGGTGGCGTCCGGCTTGGCGTAACGCAGGTTGGACCGGATCGTCTCGTGGAACATGTGGGCGTCCTGGGTGACGACCCCCACGGTCTCGCGGAGGGAATCGAGCGTGGTGTCGCGCACGTCGATCCCGTTGATCCGCACCGCGCCGCCGCGGACGTCGTAGAGCCGGGGCACGAGATGGCTGATCGTCGTCTTGCCCGCTCCCGACGGCCCCACGAGGGCGACCAGCTGACCCGGCTCCGCGGTGAAGCTGATGTCGAACAGGACCGGCTTCGATGCGGTGCGCTCCAGCGTCGCCACGGACTCGAGGGAGGCCAGCGAGACCTCCTCGGCCGTCGGGTAGGTGAAGTCCACGTGGTCGAGCTCGATCGTCGCCGGTCCCCGCGGCACGGCGACGGCGTCCGCCTTCTCCTCGATCATGGGGGGAAGGTCGAGGACCTCGAAGACGCGCTCGAACGACACCAGCGCCGTCATCACGTCGACGTTGATGTTCGACAGCTGGGTAAGCGGCCCGTACAGCCGGTTGAGGTAGGCCGTGAGCGCGACCAGGGTCCCGACGTTGAGCGCTCCGTTCACGGCCAGCAGGCCACCCCAACCGTAGACGAGGGCCGTCGCCAGCGACGCCGTGAGCATGAGGGCGGCGAAGAAGATCCGGCTGTACATGGCCGAGGTGATGCCGATGTCGCGTACCCGGCCGGCCCTTTCGTCGAACGTCCCGGTCTCGGCTCGAGGGTGGCCGAACAGCTTGACGAGCAGGGCGCCGGCGACGTTGAAGCGTTCGCTCATCGTGGTGTTCATCTCGGCGTTCAGGGCGTAGCTCTCGCGGGTGATGGTCTGGAGCCGCCGCCCCACCCATCGCGCCGGGAGCACGAAAACCGGAAGCATGGCCAGCGCCACGAGCGTGATCTGCCACGACAGGAACAGCATGGTGACGATGACGAGCGACACGCTGATGAGGTTGCTGACCACGTTCGAGAGCGTGTCGGTGAAGGCCTGCTGGGCTCCGAGGACGTCGTTGTTGAGGCGGGTGATAAGCGCGCCCGTCTGGGTCCGGGTGAAGAAGGCGAGCGGCATGCGCTGGATGTGGGCGAAGACCTTGGACCGCATGTCGAAGATGAGGCCCTCACCAACCCGAGACGAGAAGTACCGTTGCCCCAGCGAGAGCACGGCGTCGGCGAGAGCCAGACCGGCGATCAGCAGCGCGAGGGCCACGATCAGCCCGGACCGGTGGCCGAGGATCCCCTTGTTGATGATGTCGCGGTAGATCAGCGGGTTGGCCACGCCGATCACGGCATCGATCACGATGAGGACCAGGAAGACGCCCAGCATCCGCTTGTAGGGCGCTGCGAACCGCAGGATCCGCCGCCCGATCCCCGGAGCCAGCTTCTGCTGGGTGACCGAGCGGTCGCGACGCATGGAACGCATGCCCCCCCAGCCGCCGGGACCGGGACCCATCATCAGATGGCGCGCTCGTCTTCCATCGTTCACGCACCATACCGGCGAGGGGGCTCGAGACGGGTCGAGAAGGGCCAGCTCAGCGGGGTGGGCCGAGGGATCGGCCTACCCGCACCGGGACGCGAAGGCGGCTGTGCCGGGCACGGCACCAGCCTGCATCATCATGTCCAGCGACCCCGGCAGGTGGTAGAGCTCGGCGTCGAGGAAGTCGATCGACACCTGGGCGACCACGCGCTCGAAGCTGTTGCGGGCGACGTACGGATCAAGATGGGGCGCCCCTTGCAGGCACAGCAGGTACTTATCGGGCTGGGGATCGTTGGTGAAGAAGTCATTGGTCAGCGATGGCGGGTTGATGGTGTCCGCCGTCCCCTGCGTCGCCAGGAGGGGTGGGACGCCGGCAGGGAACCACGTGCCGCCCGGATACCCGTAGCGGGCGCCCGAGAGGATGACCGCGGCCTTGATCCGGTGATCCTGGTAGGCGGTGTTGTAGCCGGTGGCCAGCGCCGTGTTGCCCCCGTCGGACTGGCCGGCCACGGCAATCTCGGCCGGGTTGACCAGCTGGTGGAGAGGGTCGGCCGGATTGTTGGCCGCGGCGATGAGGCTGTCGATGAGGAAGGTGACGTCGTAGGGCTGGTTGGGAAGGTCCCGCTCCTTGTCGCCCGCGCTGGGCACGCTGGGGCTGGTGACGGGGAAGGTCGTCGCCGCCACCACGAACCCTGCCTGAGCCCAGTCGTGCAGGAGCGGCTGGTACGGCGGCGGGTCCTCGTTCAGACCAGGCGCGAAGACCAGCAGGGGAAAGGGACCGCCGCCCTGCCGAGGCGCCAACGGCGTGTCGGTGGCCGAGGGAGGGCCGGTCGAGGGGTAGCGCACCTGGACCGACAGTCGGCGTGGGGCTGCGGCCGCGCCGCCGGGGGCGAAGGGCGCCGGGACCACGTGACCAGGAGGTTCCACGTAGCTGAAGGTCGCCAGGCCGACGCCGTAGGGTGCTCCTCCCGGAGGTGCCGGCTTGGCGGTTGTCGGGGGACTGGTCGGCGGGGCGGTCGTGGGCGGGGCCGAGGTGGGCACGTTGGTGGCGTGCGGGGCCGAGGTTGCCGTCCCGCTGGCGCGCGACTGCCCCGATCCACATGCCGCCAGCACGACGGCCAGGACGACCGCGCCCAGGCCCGCTGCTCGTCCCGACACCATCGGCGCGGATCCGCGACCCTTGGCGAAGGGCTGGCGTCGCCGCCGTTCGGGATTGCGGAAGGGTGTCGGGGGCACCAGGGACAAGCGTCTCGCCGTCAACAGCTTGGAACGATCGGCCCGTCAGGAGAACGCGGCTCGCACCCGGGAGGCAGCCTCGCTCACGGCCGAGTCGGCGACGGGCGTGACCCCTCCCATCTGGAAGAAGCCGTGGATCATCCCGTCGTAGCGGCGCAGGTCGACGGGTACGCCGCTGTCATGGAGGCGGGCGGCGTAGGCCTCGCCCTCGTCGCGAAGCGGGTCGAACTCGGCGGTGATGATGAAGGCGGGGGCGACGCCGTCGAGGTCGTCGACGTAGTGGGGTGAGACCGACGGGTGCTTCGGGTCCTTGTCGGGCCCGAGGTAGTGACCGCGGAACCAGGCGGTCGCCTCGTTGGTGAGCATGTAGCCATCGCCGTTCTCGATGTGCGACGGGTACGACATGGTGAGATCGGTGGCCGGGTAGACGAGCAGCTGGTACCGGAGCGCCGGAAAACCGTTGTCACGAGCCCGCACGGCAACGAGGGCGGACAGGTTCCCGCCGGCGCTGTCGCCGCCCACGGCCACCCTCGACGCGTCGCCGCCGAGCTCGGTCGCGGCCTCCACTACCCAGGACAGGGCTGCCCAGCAGTCGTCGGCAGGCGCCGGCGCGGGGTACTCGGGCGCCAGGCGGTAGTCGACTGACGCCACCAGCGCGCCCGACCGGTTGGCCAGCTTGCGACAGGTCGTGTCGGCGGTGTCCAGGTCGCCGATCACCCACCCGCCCCCGTGGTACCAGACGAGGACCGGCAGCGGGGCCGTGCCCGCGCCGGCGGGCCGGTACACCCTGATGGGGATGGACCCCCCAGGACCGTCGGCGCTGGCGTCCCGCACCGAGTCGACCGCCTCCGGGGGACCGTCGGCTGCAGCGATCATCTTCATCACCTGGCGCAGCCCCTCGGGGGTGACCTCTCCGTAGTCGACGGTCTCCATGGCGGCCATCTGCTCGAGCAGAGCCTCGATCTGCGGGTCGAGCGGCATTGGGTGACCTCCTCGGGTCGATCAACCTCGGCTGTTCTTCGCCGGCGCTAGTCCTCGAGCCTTCAGGGCGGCCCGGATTCGCTGCGCCACCTCGGCGATGGGCCCGTTGCCGTCCACGTCGACCAGGATCTGCCGCTCGCGGTAGAACTCGAGCAGCGGACCGGTGCTCGCCCGGTACTGGCCCAGCCGGTAACGGATGGTATCGGGCGTGTCGTCGCTGCGACCCGAGCGCCGACCTCGCTCCAGCAGGCGCCGCTCCAGCTCGGCGTCGGGGACGGTCAGGTGGACGACGGCCGAGAAGGTGAGCCCGTGCTCCGTCGCCCAGGCGTAGGCGGCCAGCGCCTGGTCGAGCGTGCGGGGGAACCCATCGAGGACGAACCCCTCCAGCACGACCGGAGTGGTCAGTCGCTCCTGCACGAGGAGGAGCACGAGGTCATCGGGTATCAGGTCGCCTCGCTCCAGGTAGGGCCGGGCCCGCTTCCCGAGCGGCGTGGCCCGGGCGACATGGTCCCGCAGAAGGTCTCCCGTCGAGACATGGGGGACGCCGTGCTCGGCTGCGAGCGAGCGGCCCTGAGTGCCCTTCCCGCCTCCAGGCGGAGCGAGGAGGAGAAGCCGGATCACGGGCCTGATCTGGGGCTCAGCGCTAGGTCGTCGGGCCGACGGGCCGCAGCCCGATCACCGGCAGCTGTTCCTGGGTTTCACCCTCGGGAACTCTACCCACCGACCGGCGCCGGCTCCCCGCCCTCGGACCGAGGGAGATGCTCTGGACGAGTGGCGCCGAAGAAGTAGCCCTGGCCCAGCTCACACCCGAGCTCGGTCAGCACGGCGGCCTGCTGGGCCGTCTCGACCCCCTCGGCGACCGTGAGCATGTCCAGCGACCGTGCCATCTCCACGACCGTGCCCACGATCGTCTCGTCCTTCGAGCGACGACCGAGGCCGGCGACGAAGGACCTGTCGATCTTCACCACCTCGACGGGTAGCTCCCGGATCGACGTGAGCGAGCTGTATCCAGTACCGAAGTCGTCGACAACGAGCCGGACACCGAGATCCCTCAGCCGCCAGAGCGTCGACCTGATGCTCGGAGACGACACCAGCGCCGTCTCGGTGATCTCCAGCCACAGCTGCGAGGGGTCGATGTCAGCTCTGGCGATCTCCCTGATGACCCAGGTGACGATGTCGGGATGGTTGAGCTCGTGGCCCGAGAGATTGACCGACATGGCGATGGGGTCGTACCGGCGGCCGAGGTTCACCCGGCTCGCCGTCTGGCACGCCTCTCCCAGCATCCAGTGGCCGATCGGCGAGAGCAGGCCCGTCTCCTCAGCGAGGGGCACGAACTCGGCGGCCCGCAGCAGTCCGTGCTCGAGGTGCTGCCAGGTGACCAAGGCCTCCATTCCCACCGTCTCGCGGTCGGGAAGTGAGACGAGCGGATCGAACAGCAGTCGAAACTGCGTGATCCCGCCGGGAGCCTCGACGGCGCGCCGCAGCTCGCCCTCCAGCTTGAGGCGGGCTGCCAGGCGATGCTGCATCGAGCCGGCAAAGAGCTGGAAGCGATTCCGGCCCCGATCCTTGGCCTGATGGAGCGCGGTGTCGGCATCGCGCACAAGATCCTTGGCGGATCCGCGATCGTTGCCACCGATCACCACCCCGACGCTCACGCTGACGAAGACGTCGACGCTGCCGATCCGGCGCGTGTGACGACAGGCGCGCACGATGTCCTCGGCGAGGCCCGCGACCGTCTCGCGTGCGGGTGCATCAGGGACGACGACGGCGAAGCTGTCTCCCGCCCAACGGACGAGCACTGCCTCTGCGGGAACCTGCTGGCGTAGGCCGTCGGCCACGAACTTGAGGATGTTGTCGCCGGCAGTCCGGTCGAAGGTGTTGTTGGTGTGGTTAAGGCGGTCGACGTCGACCAACAGAATGGCCACGTGCGAGCTGGATCCACTCTTGTCATGCTCGTCGATCCAGCGGTCGAGATAACGCTGATTGGGCAGGTTCGTCAACTCGTCGTGCAGCTCGGTGTACTCGAGCTTCTCCTCGGCCGAGTGCTGGTCGGTGATGTCTTTGACATTCATGACCAAGCCCTCGACATCAGGATCACGCAGCATGTTGGTCACCCGGGCCTCTAGGTGCCGCCACGAGCCGTCCCGATGGCGTCCGCGGTATCGGGCGATCTCGAACTCGGACTCGCCCGAGAACAGCTTCTGTACCGTCCGGGCGAACGGAGCGCGGTCATCGGGGTGGACAAGGTGCACGTGGCGCCCGAGGAGGGCGTCGGGCTCGTAGCCGAGGGGGCTCTCCGGCCCGGAGCTCAACCACCGGACGTCACCACTCTTGTCCAGGATGAAGTAGTACTCCGAGGAGTTGGCCAATACGGAGCGGAGCCTGGCCTCGTTGGCCCGTGACGCCTCCTCGTGCTGACGGCTGTCGGTCACGTCGATCACGGTGACAACATGGTGAAGCTCGGCCGTATCGACCGAATTGATGGTCATCGAGACCCAGATGATGCGCCCGTCCTGGCGACGAATGGGCACGTCGAACCCACTGACTTCACCGTGCTCCCTGACTCGCTGCCGGAGATCCTCGAGATCGGCGGCGGCGAAGAGCCGGCTGGCCAACGGCCCGCTGTCGATCAGCTCCTCGGGCGACCAGAAACCCAGCATGCTCGCCAGGGCCTGATTGACCGCCAGCAGCCGTCCACCGGGCATCGTGTAACACAGGCCAACAGCAGCCTTGTCGAAGAGCGCGCGGTAGCAATCATGCTCCGCCACGGCATCGGTTCTCGGGATCATCAGCTCGGTCCAGCGTACAACTTTGCCCAAAAATGTATGCAGATCGGCGATCGTGACAAGGTGCATATCCTTGCGGTCTGTTGGATTTGTCGGGATTCAAACGAGGGGTGGGAGGTATGACCGCCGACACAGTGCAGCGGTTCGCCGTCTGGGCGCCAGAGGCCCGGCGGGTGGAGATCCTCGTTGCCGGGCGAGTCGTGGCGCTGGTCCGCGGCGAGCACGGGTGGTGGTCGATCGAGGTCGAGGATGCGGGGCCGGGGACGGACTACCTGCTGTCGGTCGACGGAAGCGCCGGACTTCCCGATCCGCGATCGGCATGGCAGCCCGACGGTGTGCACGGACCGTCTCGCGTCGTGGACCAGTCGGGTTTCCCGTGGACCGACCAGGGCTGGCGCGGCATCGAGCTGTCGTCGTCCGTGCTCTACGAGCTGCACGTGGGGACGTTCTCGGACGCCGGTACCTTCGACGCCGCCATCGAGCATCTCGACCACCTCACCGATGTTGGCGTGACGGCTGTGGAGCTGCTCCCGGTAGCCGAGTTCTCGGGTCGGCGGGGCTGGGGCTACGACGGCGTGGACCTGTACGCGCCGCACCACGCGTACGGTGGTCCAGACGGGCTCAAGCGCCTGGTCGATGCCTGCCACGGGAGAGGCCTCGGCGTCCTGCTGGACGTGGTGTTCAACCACCTCGGCCCGGAGGGCAACTACCTGGAGCGCTTCGGTCCCTACCTCACCGAGCTCCAGGCCACGCCCTGGGGACCGGCGGTCAACCTGGACGATGACCGGAGCGCGGAGATCACGGACTTCTTCGTCGACAACGCCCTGATGTGGTTGCGCGACTACCACTTCGACGGCTTGCGCCTCGACGCTGTCGACGCGCTGGTCGACGGTGCGGCGATGTCGTTCCTCCAGGAGCTCAGCCGCCGGGTCGAGGATCTGGCCGGCGAGGTGGGCCGCTCCCTGGTGCTCGTGGCCGAGAGCGACCGGAACGACCCCCGCCTGGTGCAGCCGCGCCAGGCGGGTGGCGCGGGGCTGGACGGGTGGTGGAGCGACGATTTCCATCACGCGCTTCACGCCGTGCTCACGGGCGAGCGCAATGGCTACTACGCCGACTTCGGCTCGCTCGACGCCGTCGCCAAGGCCATCCGACAGGCCTATGTCAACGATGGCACCTGGTCCGCGTATCGCCGCCGGGTCCACGGCCGGCCGCTGCCACCCGGGCTCTCGGGTCATCGCTTCGTGGCGTACCTGCAGAGCCACGATCAGGTGGGCAACCGACCCGGTGGAGAGCGTACGGGAGCGCTGATGAGCACCCGACGACTGAAGGTGGGCGCCGCCCTCCTGCTGACGGCGCCCTTCGTCCCCATGCTCTTCCAAGGGGAGGAATGGGCGGCGGCGACGCCCTTCCACTACTTCACCGACCACGCTGACCCGAGTCTCGGGCGCGGCGTCGCCGATGGGCGGCTACGGGACCTGTCCCGCCTCGATTGGCCGGTCGAGGCGATGCCCAATCCTCAGGACCGCCTTACCTTCGAGCGCTCCAAGCTCGACTGGGCCGAGCGGCGACGACCCCCGCATCGCCACCTCCTCGACTGGTACCGCCGGCTCATTCGCCTGCGTCGGGACGTTCGCGAGCTGGGCGACGGTCGCGTGGACCGGGTCAGGGTGACCGTCGAGCAGGAAGGCTGCCTGGTGGTGCGGCGGGGCCCGATCACCATCGCCTGCAACCTGGGTGAGGACACGAGCGTCCTCGACGCCGACGGTTCGCTGCTCCTGGGCTCGGAGGAGGACGTCTCCCTTGGCGACGGACGGCTCCACCTCCCGTCGGCGACCGTCGGCATCCTCAGGGCTGCCAGCTAGCCTGGCCGCGAGGACGATATCGGCAGGCTGGAGCTGTTCGATCACCCCGAGTGCGTCGTCCTCGTCGTCAGGGCGGGAAGGTGGTCACGGTCCTGCGGGTCTGAGTGCCGAGGGCGCCGGGGGGGCCGCGGGTACCAGCAGCTCGTCGAGCAGCTGGCCGTACTGGATCAGATGACGGTCGCCCATGAACTGATCGAGGACCCGCCGGCGCGCCTCACGGCCCAGCCGCTGCCGCTCGCTCGGGTCGTGCAGCAGGCTGTCGACGATCGCTCCGAAGGCGGCGAGATCGGTCGGGTCCGGAAGGAGGCGACCGCTCTCGCCGTCGACGATCTGGTCGTTGATGCCGCCCACGGCGCTGGCCACCACCGGCCGGCTCTTCCACATGGCCTCGGCGACCGTCAGCCCGAAGCCCTCGACAAGGCTCTTCTGCACCACGACGGCGGCGTGACGCTGGAGGGCGTTCACCATGGCCGCGTTGGCTTCGACGTCATCCATCGGGAGCTTGACCAGCCGGACGCGCCGTCGCTGGTCCGATGGCAGCTGACGCCAGCCCTCCAGGCACTCGCTGTAGACGGCGAGGGCCTCCGGGTCGTCCGCTACGCCCTTCGCCTCCGGGCCGGCCAGGATCAGGTTGGCCCCGCTGTCGCCGCCGACGTGCTCGACAAAGCCGCACATCACCCCGAACATGTCCTTCAGCCGGTCCCACCGTGAGATCTGCACGACGACGGGCGCGTCGGGGTCGAGTCGTCCACCCTCGGCGACGATGTCGGCGACGTCGGTCACGGTGCCGGGCAGTCCGTCCCGGTGCATGAACTCGGGCGACCCCGCCCCTGCGGTTGCTTGTAGCAGGCCGATGCGCGCCAGGATCGATCGCACGGCGCCGGGCGCCAGTTCCTGGTTCTTGGCGGAAAAGGGGTCGATGGACGGAGGGATCACGTGGACCCGGCCTCCGTTCAGCCACGCCGGTGGATAGGTGGCCCGGGAGAAGATGAAGGCGTCGGCGTCCTCCAGGTAGGGCGCCAGGAAGTTCCACGCGCCGACGACGAACGGGTTGTCCCGGTCGTCCGACCCGACATGACAGCGCCAGATCACGATGGCTCCGGCCCGCTTCATTGGCGTGATCAGCCCCGTCGTCTGCGGGTCGTGGAGGATGACGACGTCGCCAGGGCGCACCCGGGCCGTCAGCTCACCTTCGTTGTCAGCGAGGTTCTGCTCGTAGATCCGGCGCTCCGCAGCACCCAGCTCGCCGCCGTCGCCCGGGACCCCGTGCAACCAGTTGTGGAGCCGCTTGGTAACGGCGAAGAAATCGGGTACGCCGTGGATCACCAGCCACCGGGTGTCGACGCCGCCGCCGCGGGCGTAGGCGAGGAGCACTTCCAGCATCTCGGCGACGCCTCCGCCCTGGGCGGTCGAGTTGACGTTCCACACCGTCCGGCCCTCGAGCACCCGGTTGGTCGCCTCGGCTTGGGCGGCCAGCTGCGTGATCCGCTTCTCGCCGAGCAGAACGGCCGCCGTGTCCAGCTGCACCGCTTCGATGAGGACCTCTTGCATGGTGGACACCTTTACCCCGGGATGGTTTCCGCTCACGGGGCTCGGGCGGAAACCAGTTGATTCTGACGGCGACACGCTTGTGTTCGTGACGTCCTTCCCCTCCACCTCTCTACCCAGTCGCCATGTTGCCTCGTCCAGGGCGCCCGACGGGGGATTTCCCTCGGAGGGCCTACCGTGCCGGCCTCCAGGGCCGGCCTTGGCGCTTGCGCGCCTGCGGCTATCTCGTCAGGCCGGCCTCCCGGGCCGGCTGTCGGTCAGGTATCGACGAACACGACGGCCCGCCAGGTGCCCGTGAGCGGCACAAGGCTCAGGCCGGCCCCGGCTCGCAGGAGCCAGCTGAGGGTGGTGTCGTGGTCCTGCTCGGCGGGGACCATGACCACGAGGCCCCGTCGAGGATGGTCCTGGCGGACGCGCCAGCCTGCCGGTATCTCGACCCCGACGGAGCCGAGCCGGGCGACGGCGCGGGGCCCGGCGGCGTGCTGCACACCGATCGATACGGGGTCTCTCCGTTCGCCCCGCCACTTGCCCGGCATCCACGTGCAGATGGGCACGGCGGGGCCGCTGGCCGAGAAGATCCCGAAGAGCGA